>NZ_JAKSYQ010000002.1:0-490 GCF_022829665.1 Methylobacterium sp. E-041
CTGACGAGTGACACCGGTGCCTCGTCTCTCGACGGCATCACCCGCGCTGGTGGTTTGACGATCACGGGTGTCGAGACGGGGGCGACGCTTCTCTACAGCGTCGATGGAGGACCGGCCTCTGCCAGCTATGATCCAACCAAGCTGTTAGACGGGGCGCACACGGTTTTGGTCACGCAAACCGACGTGGCCGGTAACACCTCCACCGCAAGCTCACTCAGCTTCGTAGCTAATATTGCGACGGTGCAGAGTGACACTTTGGTGTTCAAGGTCTCTGGCGACAACTGGCAGGGGCCGGTCCTCCATCGACGCTGTAGAGAAGCGTCGCCCCCGTCTCGACACCCGTGATCGTCAAACCACCAGCGCGGTTGATGCCGTCGAGAGACGAGGCACTGGTGTCACTCTTCAGGGCCACACTGGGCGCAGCCACCCTGGTGTCGAGTGTGAAGCTGAGGGAGCTTGCGGTGGAGGCGTTACCGGCCACGTCGGTTGG
>NZ_JAKSYQ010000039.1:0-30317 GCF_022829665.1 Methylobacterium sp. E-041
GAGCGGACGCCGTACCAGAGATCCTTGACCTGGTCGTAGTGGACCTTGGCGCTGTAGACCGCCACCGGCACCGCGGTGTAGCGCACCGTCAGACGGCCGATCGCCTGGACCACGCCGTAGGAGAAGATCACCCGGTCGCGCTGGGCGGTGATCAGGTTCACGCGGGCGTTGAGCAGTTCCTGCTGCGCGTTGAGCACGTCGAGGGTCGTGCGCTGACCGACGCGGGCTTCCTCGCGGACGCCGTTCAGCGCGACCTCGTTGGCCTGGACCTGGGCCTGGGCGGCAATCACCTGTGCCTTGGCGGCCTCGAGCCGGCCCCAGAAGTCGACCACCTGCGCGCGGACCTGATCGCGGACGAGGTCGGCCTGGATGCGGGTCTGGCCGACGACTTCCTTCTGCTGGCGGATCTGCGCGTATTCCTGGCCGCCCTGGTACAGCGGGATCGTCACCCGCCCGACGATCGACGCCGACACGAAGTTGTCGCCGGGGAAGGTCTGGTCGTAGCGCTGCTGCACGCTGCCCTGCAGGCCGACGGTCGGATACAGCGCGGCCTCGAGCACCTTGACCTGCGCCTCGGCCGCGTCGACCGCGTGCAGCGCCGAGAGGATCTGCGGATGCTCCTGCAGGCCGATCGCGATCGCCGAATCGAGGTTGGCCGGCACGTAGCGGTCGAGCGGGCGGCCCGGGGCGAGCTGGCGCGGCTCGACGCCGATGTTCTGGCGATAGGTGCCGATGCTGGTGCGCAGGGCCGATTCCGCGACGCTGACCTGCGAGCGGGCGCCGGCGAGGCGCGCCTCGGCCTGGGCGACGTCGGTGCGGGTGACCTCGCCGACGTTGAAGCGGTCGCGGGTCTGGCGGAGCTGCTCCTCCAGCACCTCGACGTTGTTGCGGTTCAGCTCCAGCGTCGCGGTGTTGCTGAGCACGTTCATGTAGGACTGCACGCCGCCGTACAGCACCGACATCTCGGTGGAGCGCAGGCTCTCGCGCTGGCTGTAGACGTTCGACTCGGCGCGGCGGGTGTTGTTGTCGGTCTGGAACCCGTTGAACAATGTCTGGTTGACGGTGAGGCCCGCACCGCCCGGCGTTGTGTTATACGCCGCCTGTTGGCCTGAGATGCGGCCTTCGAGGTAACTCTGGCCGATGTCAGCGCTGATGGCCGCGGTCGGGCGATAGCCGGACTTCGCGATCGCGACGCCCTCGTCGGTCGCGCGGACGCCGGCGCGGCTGGAGTTGAGCTGCGGGTTGCCGCCGTAGGCCTTGGCGAGCGCCGATTCCAGCGTCTCGGACGCTGCCGGACCGGCCGTCAGCCCGGCGGCGACGGCGAGGCCGGCCAGCCGAAGCGCGGGGCGCGTCGCAGGTTTGCGTTGTGTCACGTCGATCAGCCCTTGCGGTTTCTCGAAGACCATCTTGCCCGTCTTGCGACGGCCACGGCGCATGAGCGCCGGCCCGGTCACGCCCGCCCCGGGGCAGACCTTAACCCATTCACGAAGACGTGGCCCAGGGCGAGGACGGCCCATCCCTCGAATCGTCGGGACGTGGCGCATAAAAGCGACACCCCCCCCCGCGCGATCGGAGCGCGGTTCCGGGAGCGCGCCGAGCGCTCAGAACGCGAAGCCGGCCTCTTCGCGGAACGCCGCCAGGCCCGGAAGCGCCGCGTCGAACAGCGGGCGTGCGCCGAAGGCGTCGCCGGCGCGGACGAACAGGGTCGCCTTGGCGGACTTGTCGCGACCGAGGACGCAGACGAGGCGGCCCTCGTCCTTCAGCTGGTCGAGCAGCGCCTGCGGGCGCACCTCGACGCGGCCGTTGATCAGGATCGCGTCGTACGGGCCGGCCTTCGGCAAGCCGGCGGCGAGGGGCCCCTCCACCACCTCGACCTGCGTCCCGTCGAGGCGCTCGCGCGCCGCCTCCGCCAGGGCGGGGTCCGATTCGAGGGCGGTGACCCGGCCGCCGAGGCGCGCCATCACGGCGGCGGCGTAGCCGTATCCGGTGCCGACATCGAGCGCCCGGACGCCGCCGCCGATGCGCAGCGCCTGAATCATCCGCGCGAGCAGCATCGAGGCAGGCATGTAGCGCAGGTCGCCGTCGCTGCCGCCGAGCTTCAGGTTCTGGTCGATGTAGGCGAAGGGCTCCGCCCCCGGCGGCACGAAGTTCTCGCGCGGCACCGCGTCGAACGCGTCCAGGACCGCGATGTCGTTCACGTCGAAGGTCCGGAGCTGGCAGTCGACCATCAGGCGTCGGGCCTGCGCGTAATCGAGCATGGAGACGGGTTCCTCGACGCGGTTCGAACGAGCCGGTTCCGCGAGACGCCCGCCGAGGCCGCGCTCACGCTTCCGGATCAGCCGGTTTCTCGGGGATCGGGTGCCAAAAGGCAAGGTTGCGCCGGGCGGGCCGCCGGCCCGCGAACCGGTTCGGTGAGACATCCGCGCCCGCTCGACACGCCGCAGCGGCGCCGGGATGCAACCGGTGGTGACGGTGCGGGGAACCTGTTTCCCGGGGCGCTCGCCTTCGCCGGTCGGAGCGTGAATAACGGATCCGATGGCGAGCGGGGGCCGGCGCGACGCGCCGAGATCCCGCCGAGCCCGGGAGACGCCGCGTGACACCCGTCCGGAGCCGAAGCCTCGCCGCGCTGGCGTTGACGACCTGCCTCGCCGCGCAAGGCGCCCTGGCGCAGCAGCCGGCGAGCCCCGCCCCGGCTGCCGCCGCCCCCGCGGCCCCTGCCGTCGACAAGGGCTCCGCCCTCTACGGGCGCCCCGAGGGCGGGGACGCCGCCAAGCTCGCACCGATCTCCGGGCCGCCGCTCGCGACGCCGCTGGCGAAGCTCCCGCTCGACAAGCTGACGGTGCCCGACGGCTTCAAGATCGAGGTCTATGCCAGCGGGCTCGCCAACGCCCGCTCGATGCGCCAGAGCCCGGACGGGACTCTGTTCATCGGCACCCGCGCGGTCGGCAAGGTCTACGCGATCCCGGCGAAGGTCGGGCCGGACGGCAAGCGCGAGGTCAAGACCATCGCCACCGGCCTGCACCGGCCGAACGGGCTCGCGTTCCACGACGGATCTCTGTTCGTGGCCGAGCTCTCGAAGATCTGGCGCTACGACGGCATCGAGGCGCATCTCGACGAGGTACCGAAGCCGGTGCTGGTCTACGACGACCTGCCCAAGGACGAGGCGCACGGCTGGAAATTCATCGCCATCGGCCCCGACGACAAGCTCTACGTCCCGGTCGGATCACCCGGCAACATCACGATGCCCCCCGACACCCACGCCCAGATCCGGCGGATGGACCTCGACGGCAAGAACGTCGAGGTGATCGCCCGCGGGGTGCGCAACACCGTCGGCTTCGACTGGAACCCGATCACGAAGCAGCTGTGGTTCACCGACAACGGCCGCGACTGGGTGTCGGAGGACATCCCGAACGACGAGCTCAACGTGCTGACCGAGCCGGGCAAGCAGCATTTCGGCTTCCCGTACTGCCACCAGGGCACCTTCACCGATCCGGAATACGGCTGGGGCCATTCCTGCGCCGAGTTCACGGCGCCGGCGGCGCTGCTGGGCCCCCACACCGCCTCGCTCGGCCTGCGCTTCTACACCGGCGCCATGTTCCCGGCGGACTACAGGAACGCGATGTTCATCGCCCGGCACGGCTCGTGGAACCGCACGCGCAAGCTCGGCGGCGACGTGGTGGTGGTACGCCTCGGTTCCGACGGCAAGGTCGCCTCGGTGGAGCCGTTCCTCTCCGGCTTCCTGCAGGACAACAAGTATGTCGGCCGCCCCGTCGACGTGCTGGTGGCCGACGACGGGGCGCTCCTGGTCTCGGACGACTACAACGGCGCGATCTACCGGATCAGCGCCGCGCAATGAGCCGCGCGATCGCCCCGGCCCTCGTCGCGACGCTCCTCCTCGGGACGGCGACGTCCGCCCCGCTGGGGGAGCGGCTGGCGCCCTGCCTCGCCTGCCACGGCGAGCGCGGCACCTCCGGGACCGAGGGCGTGCCCTCGCTCGGCGGGCAGATGCCCGACTACGTCGTCACGCAGCTGTTCCAGTTCCGGGAGCGGCAGCGCGAGGCGCCGCCGATGAACGATATGGCGTCGGCTTTGTCCGACGACGACCTGCGCGGCTTCGCCGACGCGGTGGGCGCCCTGCCCGCACCGGTCCCTGCCGGCGGCCCGCCCGATCCGGCACTCCTCGCGCGGGCGCAGGCGCTGGTGTCCAAGCACCAGTGCAAGTCCTGCCACGGGGCCGAGCTGACCGGGCGCGACGCGCTCCCGCGCATCCGCGGCCAGCGCGAGGACTACCTCAAGGCGGCGCTCACGGCGTATCGCTCGAACGCCCGGCCCGGCTACGACCCGGCGATGAACGAGGTCGCGCAGACGCTGAAGGACGACGAGATCGCCGACCTCGCCGCCTACATCGCGCGGCTCTGAGCGAGGCTTCAGCCGGTGCGGATCGCCGCGACCGCCCCGCGGGCCGTGGCGAGGAAGCCCGGCTTCAGCTCGAGGGCGAGGAAGCGGGCCGGGTCGACCGGGCCGGGCAGGACCAGATGCTCGGCCGGCACCGGCGAGAACCCGAACCGGGCATAGAACGGCGCGTCGCCGACCAGGATCACCAGGCCCTCGCCGGCCGACGTCGCCGCGGCGAGGCTCGCCCGCATCAGCGCCGTGCCGACGCCGCGCCCGGAGAAGCTCGGGTCGACGGCGAGCGGCCCCAGCGCGAGGAAGCCGGCGCCGCCGGCCGTCACCGGCGCCATCCGCACCGATCCGACGAGGAAGCTGCCGACCGAGGCCGTGACGCTGAGGTCGGCCCGGTGCGCCGAGCCCTCGCGCAGCCGGAACGCGGTGCGCGCGTAGCGCCCAGGCCCGAAGGCGCGGGCGTGCAGACGCTCGATGGCGTCGCCATCGTCGGGGTTCTCGGGGCGGATGACGAGGGAGAGGGCTGGCACGAGGTTCGGCGTAACAGGTTTCGACGGCGCCCGCAGCCGCTACGCGGCGGCGGCGAGAACGGGCTGCGCGTCGCTCCGCACCAGCCGGTAGAACCCGAACGCGGCGACCCAGATCAGGCCGCCGAAGGCCGCCGCCGTCCCGAGCACGAGGCCGAAGCCGCCACGGTCGTGCAGCAGGGCGATCAGGGGCACCACGAAGCCGCTCGCGGTGAAGCCCACGAAGTAGCGCAGGCTGTAGGCCTTCGCGCGCTGGTGCGCCGGGACGTAGCGCGCGATCATCGCGTCGTTGATGACGACCTGCCCGTAGATCGCGGCGATCGCCAGCACCAGCCCGAGCA
This sequence comes from Methylobacterium sp. E-041, assembly GCF_022829665.1. Lineage (NCBI taxonomy): Bacteria > Pseudomonadati > Pseudomonadota > Alphaproteobacteria > Hyphomicrobiales > Methylobacteriaceae > Methylobacterium > Methylobacterium sp. E-041. Next base: position 5,273 of record NZ_JAKSYQ010000039.1, read on the forward strand.
GCAACAGGGGGCCGGAGGACGCCGCCGCGAGGCCGAGGCCGAGCGGCTGCAGCACCGACAGGCCGAGGAACAGGCTCGGCAGGCCGAAGCGGTCGACGAGGCGGCCCATCAGCAGCTGGGTCAGCGCGCCGAAGACGAAGACCGCGGTGGCGATCGAGCCGATCAGGGTCAGCGACAGGGCCTGCCCGACGCCCTCGTCGATCACCTTCGGCAGCGAGATCGTGGTGACGTTGAAGGTGATGCCGCCGGCGAAGATCGCCACGCCGAACATCGCCAGAAGCGCCATCGGCCGCGTCACCGGGATGATTGCCGCCCCGCCGGCCTTGCGCGCCTCGCCGTCCCCGTCCCCCGGCACCATCGCGACGAAGGCGGTGCCGCAGGCGAGGCACACGAGGCCGGGCACCACGAAGGCGGCCTGCCAGCCGAGCGTCGTGGCGAGCAGCGCCGTCGCGCCCGAGGCGCTGGCGGCGCCGAAATTGCCCCAGACCCCGTTGATGCCGAGGTCGTGCCCGAGGCGCCGCGCGTGGGTGACCAGCATGGTCGAGCCGACCGGGTGGTAGATCGCCGAGGCGAGGCCGAGCACGCACAGCCAGATCGCGAACGCGGTCGGCGTCGCGGCGCTGGCGACCCCGAGGCAAGACAGCCCGTAGCCGAAGAAGAACACCGCGAGCATGTTGCGCCGCCCGAAACGGTCGGCAAGCGAGCCCATCGGCAGCGAGCACAGCCCGAAGGCGACGAAGGCGCCGGTCGCGAGCCCGATCAGCTCGCCGTAGCCGAGGCCGGTCTGGCTCGCGATGGCGATCACCGCGGTCGGGTAGATCAGCAGCACGAAGTGGTCGAGGGCGTGCGCCACGTTGACGAAGCGCAGGGTGCGGCTGGAGAGATCGTCCGGGCTCATCGCGGCGTATCCTTCGGGACCGCCGCCTCATACCCTGACCCGATGGACGGTGTCGGGCCGCAAATGTACGCTCCCGGGCCATTCTTCGACGCGCCCGTGCATGCGCGGACGGAAAGCGACCCTTTGCGAGGATGGGCCATGCCGCCGCGCTCGACCGATGCCGCCGACTACCAGGACGTGCCCCGGTCGGTCGCGGTGATGCCCAAGGCCTTCGCCGCCGCGAGCCGGACCGACCGGCACTTCCACCCGCGCGCACAGCTGCTCTACGCCACCGCCGGGTTGATGATGGCCTCGGCCGACGACGGCACCTGGGTCGTGCCCGAGGGGCACGCGCTGCTGATCCCGCCGCGGCTGCCGCATGCGGTCGCGATGCACGGGGCGGTGGCGATGTGCTCGGCCTATCTCGATCCGCGCGCCTTCGCCGTTCCCGATCGCTGCCGGGTGATCGCGGTGTCGCCGCTCCTCGTCGCGGCGCTGGCGGCGCTCGCCGAGGAGCCGGTGCTCTACGACGAGGCCGGCCGCGGCGGGCATCTCGCCGCCCTGGTCCTCGACGAGATCGGCCGGGCCCCGGAGACGCCGCTGGCGCTTCCGCTGCCGCGCGACGCGCGCCTGCGCCGGGTCTGCCTCGGGCTGATCGAGGATCCGGGCTCGGCCGACGACCTCGATGCCTGGGCGACGCGCGCGGGCGCGAGCCGGCGCACGCTGACCCGCGGGTTCCGCCAGGAGACCGGTCTCAGCTTCGGCGATTGGCGCGCGCGGGCGCGGGTGATCCGCGCGCTGGCCCTCGCCGCCGACGGCCGCCCGGCCGGGCACGTCGCGGCGGCGGTGGGGTATCGCAGCCGCCACGCGCTGCGAGCGACGGTCGGGCGGGTGCTGGGCCCGCACGGCGCGCGGCCCCATATCCCCGGCTGATCAGCCGGAGGCCGATGGGCATGCTCTACGAACTCGCCGCGCTCTCATGCCCCCTGAACGCGCTCGATCGCGCCTCCGAGGGGGCGGCGGCCTGGGTCGGCGCGCCCGCGGCCGGCGGCAGCGTGCTCGGGAGCTGGCGCACCGAGATCGGGATGCTCGGCCGGCTCCTGGTCCTGCGCGGCTTCGAGGCGCCGGAGGACATGAGCGCCGAGCGCCGTCGCGCCCTCATGAGCGCGAGCCCGTTCAACGCCGGCGGCGTCGCGACCGCCCTGGAGATGGACAGCTACGCCGCCTTTCCGTTCCTGCCGCCGGTGCGCACCGGCGCCCGCGGCGGCGTCTACGAGTTCCGCACCTACCGCCTGAAGCCGGGCGGCCTGCCGCCGACGCTCGACGCCTGGGAGGCGGCCGTGCCGCCGGCCAAGCCCTACACCGACCACCTCGTGACCAACCTGTACGCGCTCGACGGCGCGCCGCGGATCACCCACATCTGGGGCTTCCCGAGCCTGGGGGAGCGGGCGTCCCTGCGCCGCGCGGCGCAGGGCTCGGGGCACTGGCCGCCGAAGGGCGGCCCCGACCACATCGCCGAGGCCGTCTCCAGCATCGGCCTGCCCGAGGCCTGGTCGCCGCTGACCTGATCGTTGCCGCTCAGGTGGCGCGGGCGGAAAAGTCGATGCGCGGATCGATCCAGACGTAGATCAGGTCGGAGAGCAGGTTCACCGCCAGCCCGAGCAGCGAGAAGATGTACAGGGTGGCGAACACCACCGGATAATCGCGCCCGACGATCGCCCGGAACGAGAGCTCGCCGAGGCCGTCGAGCGAGAAGATCGTCTCGATCAGCAGCGAGCCGGTGAAGAAGGCCGAGATGAAGGCTCCGGGAAAGCCCGCGATGACGATCAGCATCGCGTTGCGGAAGACGTGGCCGTAGAGCACCCGTCGCTCCGACAGGCCCTTCATCCGCGCGGTGAGCACGTACTGCTTGCGGATCTCGTCGAGGAACGAGTTCTTGGTCAGCAGCGTCGAGGTCGCGAAGGCGCCGATCACCAGGGCGGTCAGCGGCAGCACCATGTGCCAGGCGTAGTCGCCGATCTTCTGCCAGGTCGAGAACGTCTCCCAGCCCTCGCTGGTCAGCCCGCGCAGGGGGAACCACTGGAAGAACGAGCCGCCGGAGAACAGGATGATCAGCATCAGCCCGAACATGAAGCCCGGCACGGAGTAGCCGACGATGACGACGAACGAGGTCCAGCGGTCGAAGCGGGCCCCGTCGGAGACCGCCTTGCGGATGCCCAGCGGGATCGAGATCGCGTAGGACAGGAGCGTCATCCACAGGCCGAGCGAGATCGAGACCGGCAGTCGCTCCTTGATCAGCTCGATGACGGTGACGTCGCGAAAGTAGCTGCGGCCGAAATCGAAGCGGACGTAGTCCCACAGCATCTTGGCGAAGCGCTCGGGCGCCGGCTTGTCGAAGCCGAACTGCTTCTCGAGCTTTGCGATGAAGTCGGGGCTCAGCCCCTGCGCCCCGCGGTAGCGCGAGCTCGCCTCGCCGCCCGAGGCCGGCCGGCTCGCGCCGCCGAGGTCGCCGGTGCCGCCGGTGACGCGCGAGAGCGTGCCGTCGCCCTGCCCCTGCATCTGCGCGAGCACCCGCTCCACCGGCCCGCCCGGGGCGAACTGCACGATGGTGAAGGTGATCAGCATGATCCCGAATAGGGTCGGGATCATCAGGCCGATGCGGCGCAGGATGTAGCCGAGCAACGAAGGTGTCTCCTGTGTCGCCGACGCCCCGAGGGCCGGGGCTCGGCGGTCCGGCGCCGCGCGTCAGTTCCAGCCAATCCGCTTGGCCTTGTCGGCGTCGAACCACCACACGGCCGGGGCGCCGAGATCGTATTTCGGGCCCTCCGCCGGATGGCCGTAGACGTCCCAGAGCGCGAGCTTGTGCGTGCCGGCATACCACATCGGCACCCAGTAGCGCCCGGCGCGCAGCACCCGGTCCAGCGCCCGGCACGCGGCGTTCAAGGCGTCGCGGGATTTCGCGTCGGCGATGGCGGTGAGCAGCGCGTCGATCGCCGGGTTCGCGATGCCCGACAGGTTGTTGGAGCCCGCCGTGGCGGCCGAGCGCGAGCCGTAGGTCTCGCGCAGCTCCGCCCCGGGCGTGACGCCGCTGGCGTAGCGCCGCGAGGTCATGTCGAAGTCGAAGTCCTTGAGACGCGACTGGTATTGCGAGGCGTCGACCGTGCGGATCGTCGCCTTGATCCCGAGCAGGCCGAGGTTGCGGATGAAGGGATGGGTATGCGGCTCCAGCGCCGGGCTCGAATCGAGGAACTCGATCTCGAACGGCTTGCCGCCGGGCAGCGTGAGCAGGCCGCCGTCGCGGGTGCAGCCGGCCTCGCGCAGCAGCGCGTCGGCCCGCCGCAGCAGCGTGCGGTCCTGCCCCGACCCGTCCGAGACCGGCGGCGTCCACGGCTCGCCGAACACCTCCGCCGGCAGGTCCTTGCGCAGGGGCTCGAGCAGCGCCAGCTCGTCCGGGGACGGCGTGCCGGTCGCCTTCAGGACGGAGTTCTCGAAGAACGAGGCCGTGCGCGTGTAGGCGCCGAACATGATGTTCTTGTTCGTCCACTCGAAGTCGAAACACAGGCCGATCGCCTCGCGCACCCGCGGATCGCGGAACTGGGGCCGGCGGGTGTTGATCCACCAGCCCTGCGTGCCGGAGGGACGGGCATCCGGCACGGTGGTGCGCACCACGCGGCCCTCCGTCGCCGCCGGGAAGTCGTAGCCGGTGGCCCAGACCCGCGCGGTGAACTCCTCGCGGAAGGTGAAGGCGCCGCCCTTGAACGCCTCGAAGGCGACGTTGCGATCGCGGAAATACTCGTACCGGATCGCATCGAAGTTGTTCTGCCCGACCATCACCGGAAGGTCCGCGGCCCAGTAGTCGCGCACCCGCTCGAACTCGATCGCGCGGCCGACATCGACGCGGCCGACCTGGTACGGCCCCGAGCCGAGCGGAGGCTCGAGGCTGGAGGCCGCGAAGTCGCGCTTGGCGTAGTAGGCCGCTGAGAAGATCGGCAGCTGCGCCACGGCGAGCGGCAGGTCGCGGGCGCGGCCGGGGGCGAAGCTGACGACGACGGTCTCGTCGTCGAGCGCCCGCGCATCCGTCATGTCCCGGATCACCTCCGAGATTTCCGGGTGGCCCTTCTCGCGCAGCAGTGTGAGGCTGAAGGCGACGTCCTTCGCGGTCAGCTTGGAGCCGTCGTGGAACCGCGCCTGCGGGCGCAGGGCGAAGGTGTAGGCCAGCCCGTCCTCGGACACCGTCACCGCGCGCGCCACGAGGCCGTAGAGCGCGTCCGGCTCGTCCAGCGCCCGCACCATCAGGCTGTCGAAGGTGAGGTTCATGCCGGCGGCCCCCTCCCCCTGCAGCACGTAGGCGTTCAAGGTGTTGAAGGTGTCGGGCGCCTGGTTTCCGAAGGTCTGGCTCAGCTGCGACGAGAAGCGGCCGCCCTTGGGCGCCATCGGGTTCACGTAGTCGAAGCGCTGGAAGTCCTTGGGGTATTTCAGCTCGCCGAAGCTCGACAGGCCGTGCGAAGCTTGGCTTTCCGCGGCCGCCGCGCGGGGAAGGGCTACGCCGGCCGTCAGCGCGCCCGCGCCGAGGACCAGGGTGCGGCGGGAGACGCCGCTCAACGCGGCGCCCCGGTCTTGGCGGCCGCCGCCGCGTCGTACCACCAGGTCGTCGGGAAGCCGGACGAGCCGTAGAGCGGCAGCACGGCGGGGTGCGCGAAGCGGTTCCAGCGCACCGTCCGCGAGACGTTCGAGGCCCATTGCGGCACGACGAACTCGTGGGCGAGCAGCACCCGGTCGAGGGCGTGGGTCGCCGTCAGGACGCCCGGTCGGTCCTTGGCGAAGATCACCGTCTCGATCAGCGCGTCGATCGCGGGATCCTTGATGCCGATGAGGTTGCGCGAGCCCGGCTTGTCGGCGGAGGCCGAGCCCCAGTACTCGCGCTGCTCGTTGCCGGGGGAAAGCGATTCCGGCCAGGAGCCGGTGGTGACGTCGAACTCGAAGTTGCGCATCCTGTTCTGATACTGCGCCTGGTCGATCACCCGCAGGGTGGTGCCGATGCCGATGAGCTTCAGCTGCGCCGAGAACGGCAGGATCACCCGCTCGAAGGTGTTCTGGAACTCGAGGAACTCGACGGTGAGCGGCTCGCCCGTGGCCTTGTTCACCATCCGGCCGTCGCGCTGCTCGTAGCCGGCCTCGCGCAGCAGGCGCACCGCCTCGCGCAGGTTCGTGCGCACGGCTTCGGGCGTGTCGCTCACCGGATTCTTGTAGGGCGCGGTGAAGACGGAGGGCGGCACCTTGTCCTTCACCGTCTCCAGCAGCGCCTTCTCCTCGCCCTCGGGAAGGCCGGAGGCGGCGAGCTCGGAGCCGTAGAAGTACGAGTCGATGCGCTTGTAAAGGCCGTAGAACAACGCGCGGTTCATCTCCTCGAAGTTCATCGCGAGGTTGAAGGCGCGCCGCACCCGCGGGTCCTTGAACTTGTCCCTGCGCGTGTTGAAGATGAACGCCTGCATGTTGCCGTTGCCGCGATCGGGGAAGGCCTCCTTGATCAGGCGCCCGTCCTTCACCGCGGGGACGTCGTCGTAGGCGGTGGCCCAGTTGCGGGCGATGTTCTCGACGCGGAAATCGTAGAGGTCGCCCTTCAGCGCCTCCACGAGCACCGTCCCGTCGCGAAAGTACTCGTAGCGCTGAGTGCCGAAGTTGTTGCGCCCCGCATTCACGGGCAGGTCCTTGCCCCAGTAGTCGGCGACGCGGGTGTAGGTCGCCGAGCGGCCGGGATCGAATTTTTCCAGCTTGTACGGGCCGGAGCCGAGCGGCGGCTCCAGCGTCGTCTCCGTGACGTTGCGCGGGCGCCCCTGCGCATCCTTGCCCGTCCACCAGTGCTTGGGCAGCACGCGCAGCTGCCCGATCACCTGCGGCAGCTCGCGGTTGCCGGTCTCGGAGAAGGTGAAGGTCACCTCGCGCGGGCCCGTGGCCTCGGCCTTGGCCACGGTCTGGTAGTAGGCGGCGTAGAACGGGCTGCTCGCCTTGAAGGTCTCGAACGACCAGACCACGTCCTCGGTGGTGATCGCGATGCCGTCGTGCCACTTCGCGGCCTCGCGCAGGCGGTAGGTCACCGAGCCGAGGTCGGGCGCGACGCGCAGCGCCTCGGCGAGCAGCCCGTAGGAGGTGAAGGGCTCGTCCAGCGACTCGGTGGTGAGCGTGTCGTAGAGCAGCGCGATCCCGCCCTCCAGGTCGCCCTTCAGGCCCGAGACCGCGAGGTTGAAGTTGTCGAACCCGCCCTGCGCCCCGAGGCGCACGAGGCCGCCCTTGGGGGCTGCCGGGTCGGCGTAGTCGAAATGCTTGAAGTCCGGGCCGTATTTCGGCTGGCCCATCAGCGTCACCGCGTGCACCCAGCCGGCACCCGCCGCCGGCGGCGCCGGCTCGGATTGCGCGCCCGCGGGTCCTGCGAGGCAGGCGAACGCCAGGGCGGCGGCCAAGGTGCCTGCGAACAATCGTCCGATCACGGGATGCGCTGTCACGAGGGGGCAGTCTCCGGTTCGTCGGTGATCGGCCGTTCGGCGGGCCGTTCCCGCCTGCTTAGGACGGACCGCACCGCCACGCCAACCCGGCGCGTCCGCGCACGCCCTGCCGGCCCGGCGACAACCCGACGGCCTCCGGCGCGTTGGAGCCGATCAGGACAGGAACACCGATGCCGAGCATCCGCCACGACACCATCCCGCTGAACGGCCTCGACATGCACGTTGCCAGGCTCGGCAGCGGCCCGCCGCTGCTGCTGCTTCACGGCTGGCCGGAATTCTGGCTGACCTGGGAGCCGGTGATGGCGCGGCTGTCGGACCGCTTCACCTGCATCGCGCCGGACCTGCGCGGCTTCGGCGCGACCGGGAAGCCCGATGCGGCGCCGAACGACGGGGTCGGCGTCAAGGTCCACGCGCAGGACATCCTCGCCCTCCTCGACGCGCTCGGCGTCGCCCGCGTCGGCGTGGTCTCGCACGACGTCGGCGCCTACGTCGCGCAGGGGCTCGGGCACATGGCGCCGGAGCGGCTGCGGAAGCTGTTCTTCTTCGACTGCCCCTACGGCGGCATCGGCCCGCGCCTCGGCGCGCCCGAGAAGCTGCGCGAGATCTGGTACCAGTCCTTCCACCTGATGCCCTACGCGGCCGATCTCGTCGGCTCTTCGCGGGAGGCCTGCCGGACCTATATCGGCGGCATCCTGCGGCACTGGTCCGGCCCGAACCCGCACGCCTTCGACGACGTGCTCGACGCCTTCGTCGACAACTTCCTCGCGCCCGGCAACCTGCAGGGCGGGTTCGACTGGTATCTCAGCCAGAACGAAGGGCGGCTCGCGATGATCCGCGGCGAGGCGCCCGCGCCGAAGCCCGTCGCGGTCCCGACCTGCATCCGCTGGGGCGATTCCTCGCCGCTCTTCCCCTACGCCTGGACCGACCGCCTGCCGGACTATTTTTCTAACCTCGACCTCGCGCCGTTCCCCGGCGCGGCGCACTTCCCGCATCGGGAGAAGCCCGACGCGGCAGCAGCCGAGATCGCGCGGTTCTTTTCGGATCTGCGCGGCTGAGCGGCTGCTGAGGTGATCCTCGGCGCGAGCAGGAGTGAAGCCACCGCCTCTTCCCTCCCCCTCTGCGGGGGAGGGTGGCCCGCGAAGCGGGTCGGGAGAGGGGAGCGCGTTGTCCGGAGAGGTCGCTCCCCTCTTCCGACCCTCGCTGACGCGAGGCCCACCCTCCCCCGCAGAGGGGGGAGGGAAACGCGCTGATGCTTCGATATCAACGCGAGAACTCGTCGTTTACGCCGCCCGCCCGCGCCGGCCTTCCACCAGCCACATCGCCAGCACGGCCGCGGCCAGCAGCGCCAGGGCCGCCAGCCCGAGCGCCAGGGGATACACCTCGACGCCGCGGATCACCGCGCTGTCGCTCGGGCGGAAGCCGATCCAGTCGGCGCCGGAGAGGCGGCCGCCGCGCACGCTCTGGAGGCGGGGCACCGCGACGGCCCCCGACGCGTCCGCCACCCGGCGGATCGAGCCGCCGGAGGCGTCGGCCACCGGCTTCAGGCGCTCGGTATCGCTGAACACGTCGGCGAGCTCGCGCGGGTTCGGCGGGCCGACGCTGACGAAGGCGGCCAGCGTGCCCGAGCGCAGGGTGTGCAGGCCGAGCTCGGCCGCCTCGAAGGTCGCGCCGAACAGTCCCGGCTCCGAGGGCTTCAGGGTCAGGGTGCTCACCTTGCCGGTCGGGCTCGTGACGGTGACCGGATCGGTCGCCTCCGCCATGGTCTGGCGCTCGACGCGGACCTCGCGGCCGCGCCCGGTCATCTGCGCGCGCAGCGCTTCCTCCTCGAGCGCCGGCTCCTTCATCAGCCAGTGCGCGAGGCGGCGCAGCAGGTCGAGATAGGGGCCGCCGTCCTGGTAGCCGCGCGCCCAGAGCCAGGCGTGATCGGACAGCATCAAGGCGACGCGGCCCTTCTCCTCGCGCGAGAGCGCGAGCAGCGGCAGGTTCTCGGCGCCCGACAGAAGCGGCTGGTTGCCGGCCCGCGGCTGCGCCGCGACGATGCGGAGCCAGTCGCCCCAGGCCGGCGGCGTGGCGTCGCCCCCGGGCAGCGCCCGCGTCACCGGATGGCGGTTGCCGGTGGCCGTCGCCGTCGGCTTGTAGGGCTGCTCGACGACCCGCCCGTTCGGGTCGCCCGGCAGGATGCCGGCGAGCCGGGTGCGCGCGAGGCTCGCCGGGCCGGCGAATTCCGGGCCCGCCGCGATCAGCAGCGCGCCGCCCTCGCGGACGTAGCGGGTGATGTTGTCGAAGTAGGCCGAGGGCAGCACGCTCTGGTTGGCGTAGCGATCGAAGATGATCAGGTCGAAGTCCTTGATCTTCTGAACGAACAGCTCGCGCGTCGGGAAGGCGATCAGCGACAGCTCGGAGATCGGCGTGCCGTCCTGCTTTTCCGGCGGGCGCAGGATGGTGAAGTGCACCAGGTCGACGTTGGCGTCGGACTTCAGCAGGTTGCGCCAGGTGCGCTCGCCCTGGTGCGGCTCGCCGGAGACCAGCAGCACGCGCAGCTTCTCGCGGATCCCCTCGATCGGCAGCACGGCGCGGTTGTTGACCGTGGTCAGCTCGCCCGGCAACGGCTCGACCTCGATCTCGACGACGTTCGGGCCGCCGTGCTCGATCTTGACGGTGAGGTCGAAGGGCTTGTCCGTCGGCACGGTGCGCCGCCCGATCTCCTCGCCGTCGCGGCGCAGGGCCACGACGGCCGAGCCGGTGCCGCCGCGCTCCATCACCTCGGCCCGGATCGTCAGGTCCTTGCCGACGATGCCGAAGCGCGGCGCCTCCAGCAGCTTGATCTGCCGGTCGCGCTCGTCCGGGTGGCCGGTGACGAGCACGTGCAGCGGCGCCTTGATGCCGAGCGCGGCGAGCGAGGCCGGGATGTCGTGGACCACGCCGTCGGTGAGCATGACGACGCCGGCCAGCCGCTCCGGCGGCACGTCGGCGAGCGCCTGCCCGAGCGCGGTGAACAGCTTGGTGCCGTCGTCGCCGGCGGCGTCCGGCACGTCGATGAAGCGCGGCTCGATGTTGGCCAGCGCGCCGAAGCGGCGCTGCAGCTCGGCCCGGACATGGTCGGTCACCGCCGGCCGATCGCCGAGCGCCTGCGACCCGGACCGGTCGACGATCACCGCGGCGATGTCCTTCACCGGCTCGCGATCCTCGCGCACCAGCGCGGGGTTGGCCAAGGCCGCGAGCACCAGGCCGAGCGCCAGCGCCCGGAGGATCGCCGTGCGGCCGCCCGCCAGGAAGGCGAGGACCGCGAACAGCACCACGACGACGGCGAGCACCGCGAGCACCGGCCAGGGCAGCAGCGGCGTGAAGCTGAGGCTCAGCATGGGGTGAGAGCCTTGTGTCCTGGGCGCGCGCACCGCGCATGCTCCCTCCCCCCTCTGCGGGGGAGGGTGGGCCTTGCGTCAGCGAGGGTCGGGAGAGGGAAGCGCCGTATCCGGCACCGTCGCTCCCCTATCCCCCCCTGCTCCGCAGGGTACCCTCCCCCGCCGAGGGGGGAGGGAGAAGAGCTGGCCTGAACGCGAAGAGATCTCACTGTCCCAGCCGCTCCAGCAGGGCCGGCACGTGGACCTGGTCCGCCTTGTAGTTGCCGGTCAGCGTGTACATCACGATGTTGACGCCGCCGCGGAACGCCATCTCGCGCTGGCGCTGGTCGCCGCCGACCACCGGGTAGAGCGGGTCGCCGCGGCGGTCGATCGCCCAGGCGGCGGCGAGGTCGTTGCCGGTGATGACGATCGGGCTGACGCCGTCCCCGGCCCGCGCCGGGCGGCGCTCGGTGCCCTCGGCGGCCGGCGGCAGCGCCTCGACCCAGGTCTGGCCGGTGGCATAGCGCCCGGGAAAGCTGTCGACGAGGTAGAACGCCTTCGTCAGCACGTGGTCGGACGGCACCGGCTCAAGCTCCGGGATCTCCAGCGTCGCCAGCATCTTGCGCAGGTAGGCGGCCTCCGGCGTCGGTGGCCCACCGGCCCGCGCCGTCAGCGCGTCTCGGGTGTCGAACAGGACGGTGCCGCCGTTGCGCATGAACGCATCGACCCGCCGGATCGTCGCTTCCGAGGGCTGGGGCCGGCCCGACGCGATCGGCCAGTAGATCAGCGGATAGAACGCCAGCTCGTCCTTGGCCGGGTCGAGGCCGGCGGGCTCTCCCGGCTCCAGGGCGGTCCGCGAGGCCAGCATCTGAGTCAGGCCGGTGAGACCGGCTCGGCTCGCCTCGTCGACCGCCGCGTCGCCTGTGACCACGTAGGCGAGCCGCGTGACCAGCGCCGACTCGATGCCGTTCGGGCGGTTCGCCGGCGGCTCCTCCGCCCGCGCCGGCGGCGCGCCGAGGCCGCCGAGCATGAGCACGCCCGCCATCGCGAGCATCGCCGCGCGGCCGCGCAGGCGGCCGACCAGTCCGCCTGAGCCGCGGTTGAGGAAACCGCCGAGCCAGAGCCCGGCCAGCGTGTCGAGCACCAGAAGCAGCAGCGCCAGCGTGAACAGGCTCGGGCGCAGGTCCAGGGTCTCGGCGCCGGCGAGCGTCCCGGTGCGGGCGCCGTTCAGCGGCGCGAGGTCGAGCGCCCTGAGGCGGTCTTCGGTCCGCAGGGCGTTCACCGCGGTGCCGCCGTCGGCGGGACCGTAGAAGCCCGGGGGGTGCTCCGGCGAGGCGCGGTCGGCGTAGTCGGCCGGCACCGCGGTGGCCGAGGCCGGCGGGGTGCCGAGCGCGCCGAAGCCGTCGAGCGCCAGCCGCGGGGCGAGGATCGCCGCGGCCGGGCGCGGGCCGCCCTCGGCGGGGGCGGCCGAGGAACCTGCCAGCGCCACCACCCGGCGCAGCATGTCGATGAACAGGCCCGACAGCGGCAGGTTCGACCACGTCGTGTCGGCGGTGACGTGGAACAGCACCACGAGCCCCTGCCCGCGATGCTCGGCGGTGACGATCGGCGTTCCGTCCTGCAACGAGGCCCAGGTGCGGCCGGGCAGGTCGCCGTCGGGCTCGGCCAGGATCTGGCGGCGCACGCCGATGTCGGCAGGCGGCGCCAGGCCCGCGAACGGGCTCTCGGGCGCGAACGGCGCCAGCGTCTTCGGGCTGTCCCACGAGAGGGTGCCGCCGAGCGTCCGCCCGCCGCGGCGCAGGCGCACCGGCACCAGCGGATCGCTGCCGGCGGCGAGCCGCGGACCGGCGAAGCGCAGCAGGAGGCCGCCATTCTCGACGAACGTCTGCACGCGGGCCGCGGTGCGGTCGTCCATGGCGCCGACGTCTGCGAGCACCAGCACCGTCACCTGGTTGTCGAGCAGCTGCCCGACCTGGTCGGCGATGCCCTTGGCGCCGCGCGCCTCCTGAACGTCGGCGAAGGGCTGCAGCGCGCGGGAGAGATAGTAGGTCGGCGCCAGCAGCGGCTGCGCCTGGTCGTTGGTGCCGCCGAAGACGAGGCCGACGCGGCGGCGCTTGCCGCGCTCGTCCACCAGCGTGACGGCGCCGGCCGAGCGCTCGCCCGCGATCTCGATGCGGCTGACGCCGTTGCGCAGCTCGATCGGCATGTCGAAGGCGATTTCGGTGTCGGTGGCGTCGGGTGCGAGGGCGAAGTCGTGCTCGGCGAGCGGCAGGCCCTTCGGGTCGAGCGCCCGCACCAGGCCGGCGTCGCGGCCGTTGGCGGCGGCGCGCAGCACCCGGGCCGTGAGCTTGCCCCCGGTCTCGGACGCGGTCAGCGCCAGGGCCGGCGGCGTCTCGGCGCGCAGAATCGTCAGGGCGGCGCCCGACGACGCGACGAGCTCGGCGAGACGGCCGGGGAAGCCGGCGGGCTCGATGCCGGCGACGCCGTCGCTGATCCAGACGATGCCCGCGCCGGCATTGCGCTCGAGGAAGCCGGCCAGGACCTGGAGATGCGCGTCCCGGTCGGCCAGGTGCGGGCGCGGCGCCAGCGCGCGCAGCCGTTCCAGGCTGGCCGCGGGCGTCCGCGCCTCGATCGCGGCGGCTGCGTCCGCCAGCCCGACCACGGCGACGGGGCGGCCGTCGCGGGCGGCGCCCTCGACGGCATCGGTCGCGACCCGCATCCGGTCGCGCCAGTCGTGGGCGGCGGAGACGCCGTTGTCGACCATCACCAGCAGCGCCTTGCGTCCGCCGCCGGCGCCGACGCCGCTCGGGTTCCAGACCGGGCCGGAGACGGCGAGGATCAGGGCGGCGGCGGCGAGCACGCGCAGGATCAGCAGCCAGGGCGGCGTCCGCGCCGGCGTCTGGCGCTGCGCAGCCAAGTCGGCGACGAGCTTGAGCGGCGGGAAATCGATCCGGCGGGGGCGCGGCGGCGTCACCCGCAGCAGCAGCCACAGGGCGGGCAGGCCGATCAGCGCGGCGAGCGCGAAGGGGGCGGCGAAGGTCAATCCGAGCACGACGCCCTCCTAGCCCGTGCCGCGGGCGGCGGCGACCAGGGTCGCGAGGCGAAGCGCCGCCTCGCTCGCGGGGCGGTCGGTGCGGTGCAGGGTCAGCGTCCAGCCGATGCCGCGGGCGATCTCGGACAGGCCGGCCCTGTGCGCCCGGATGCGCCCGCGATAGGCGTCGCCCCAGGCGGCGGCGTCGCCGACGTCGAGCGAGAACCCGGATTCGAGGTCGTGCAGCACCGCTTGTCCCGCGAACGGAAACGTCTCCTCGATCGGGTCGGCGACGACGACGAGGTGGCCGCGGCTGCCGCGGCCGGCGATTTCCTGGACGGCCGCGGCGACGCGGTCGAGGGGGGTGAGGAAGTCGCTGATCAGGATCACCTCGTCGAAGCGGGCGGGGGCCGCGCGGGGCGGAAGGTCCTGGGTCAGGCCGGGCACGTCCGCGACGAGCGCCTGCGCCATCGCCTCCACGATCTTCCGCGATGCGGTCGCGCGGGTGAGGCCCAGCAGCCCGACCCGCTCGCCGCCGTCGACGAAGGCGTCGGCGAGCGCCAGCCCGAGGACGAGCGCGCGCTCGACTTTCGCGGCCTGCGCGAGATCGGACGCGAAGCCCATCGAGGCGGAGCGGTCGATCCAGATCCAGATGTTGTGGGCGGCCTCCCACTCGCGCTCGCGCACGTAGAGCCGGTCGTCGCGGGCCGAGCGGCGCCAGTCGATCCGCGCCGCCGCCTCGCCGTTCACGAAGGGCCGGAACTGCCAGAAGCTCTCGCCGGGCCCGGCGCGGCGACGGCCGTGCAGCCCGTGCGCCAGCATCGACGAGACGCGGCGGGCTTCCAGCACGAGCCGCGGCATGCGGTCGGAGAGCGCCACCGCGCCCTCGTTCTCCCGCCGGCCCGGGACGCGCGGGATCGCTTCGAGGGCGCGGGCGGCCGCCACGCGCTAGAGCTTCTCGGCGAGCTTGGCGATCAGCCCCTCGACGGTATCGCCGTCGGCGCGCGCGGCGTAGCTCAGCGCCATGCGGTGCTTCAGGACCGGCTCGGCCAAAGCCTTCACGTCGGCGATCGAGGGGGCGACGCGGCCCTCGATCAGCGCGCGGGCACGCGCCGCCAGGGTCAGGGCCTGGCTGGCGCGGGGGCCCGGCCCCCACATCAGCTTGCCCTTCACCAGCGGATCGCCGCTGTCGGGGCGGGCCGAGCGGACGAGGTCGAGGATCGCGTCGACCACCGCCTCGCCAACCGGCAGGCGGCGCACGAGGCGCTGCGCGGTCAGCAGCGCGTCGGTCGACATCACCGCCTTGGCGCCCTGGTCGGCGATGCCGGTCGTCTCGATCAGGATGCGGCGCTCGGCGGCGCGGTCGGGATAGCCGACGTCGATCTCCAGGAGGAACCGGTCGAGCTGCGCCTCGGGCAGCGGATAGGTGCCCTCCTGCTCGATCGGGTTCTGGGTGGCCAGCACGTGGAACGGCCGCGGCAGGTCGTGGCGCTCGCCGGCCACCGAGACGAAGTTCTCCTGCATCGCCTGCAGCAGCGCCGACTGCGTGCGCGGGCTCGCCCGGTTGATCTCGTCGGCCATCAGGAGCTGGGTGAAGACCGGGCCCTTGACGAAGCGGAACGACCTGCGCCGGTCGGCATCCTCGTCCAGGATCTCGGTGCCGAGGATGTCGGACGGCATCAGGTCGGGCGTGAACTGCACCCGGCGGGCGTCGAGGCCGAGCACCGTGCCCAGCGTCTCGACGAGCTTGGTCTTGGCCAGGCCCGGCAGCCCGACGAGGAGGCCGTGGCCGCCGGCCAGGATCGTGACGAGGGCGAGGTCGACGACCTTCTCCTGCCCGAAGATCACCCCGTGGATCGCCTCCCGCGCTTGGCCCACGGAAGCGAGGCAGCTTTCGGCGGTGGCGACGATGCCGTCGTCGAGGGAGGTGGCGGACGAGCCCTGACTCATGCCGATGGGGTTTCCGTCTCGATTGTCGGGCCTTGCGGCCGGGGGCGACGCTGGCGTCGTTCTGGGCTCGGAGTGTGCGGCGGTTCGTGACCGGCTGGCAAGGCCGGCATCGCCGCAGGTTCGCCGGGCGCGGCCCGCGGCGCTTCAGCCGCGGTCTGGTGCCGCCACCCGGGCCAGTCCGTCCGAGGCCTCGACCGCATCGCAGGAAAACGGGTTTTCCGGCGCGTTCACCCCGCGCCAGCGCGCGTAGCGCCAGGGCAGGAACCAGCGCGCCCGCGGAGGCAACGCGTCGGGCACGAGGTCGATGCCGTGGGTGCCGAAGGGCCCGCAGCGGCAGATCCGCGAAAACCCCATCCAGGCGCCGGGCCAGAGCCCGTGCCGGGCGATCGCCGCGTCGGCGTAGTCCGAGCAGCTCGGCCAGTGCCGGCACTGACGGCCGACGAGGCCCGACAGCGTGAGCTGGTAGCCGCGGATCGCGACGTGGGCGGCCCGCCGCAGCATCGCGTCAGGCGGCGGCTTGCTTGCCGGCCTCGATCCGGTCGAGGGCGTCCACCACCGCGTCGAAGGTCAGCAGAGTCGAGGCGTGGCGCGCCTTGAACTCGCGCACCGGCTCCAGCACGGAGAGGTCGGCCCACCGGCCTTCCGGAGCCGGGCCGTTCGCCTTCAGCATCGCGCGCATGGTCTCGCGCACCGCCCGGAGCTCGCCGGGGCTGGAGCCGACCACGTGCCGCCCCATCAGCGAGGACGAGGCCTGGCCGAGCGCGCAGGCCTTCACGTCGTGGGCGAAATCGGCCACCGTCCCGTCGGGGCCGAGCACGAGGTCGACGGTCACCGTCGAGCCGCAGAGCCTCGAATGCGCCGTCGCGCTGGCGTCCGGCGCGGGAAGCCGGCCGAGCCGCGGGATGTCGGCGGCGAGTTCGAGGATGCGCCGGTTGTAGATGTCGTCGAGCATGGGCGCCTGCCGATCCTTGTCCTCGGTTTCGATCGTCGCGCGGTCGATCCGTGCGATCGCCGCGCTTCGTCCCCGGACGGTCCGGGCCTGCCCCGCGCGCCGTGCATTGCGCGATCGTGCAAGAACGACGATATAGGCCGCGTGACGCCGTTTCGCGAGGAGGCGGCTCGTCGACCAGGGTCGCGCCCACGGCCACGGACACCGTAACAACCGGGGCGCCGGCCCGGAGCCTTCCGGGCTCCGAGACGGTTCGACCGCATGTATGCCAAGCCGGACAGTACCACGATGAAGGCCCGTGTGGCGCGGGCTGGAGATGCCATGGATGCCGCGCTCAAATCCCTGTCCTACGGCGCCAGCCGGCCCGTTCCCGAGGCCGAGCCGAGCTTGAGCGTCATGCGCAACGACAACGATCGCGTGGTGGCGAGCCTCGCCGAGCGCCGTGCCGAGACGGCCGCGCTGGAGGTTGCGGAGGACGCCACGAAGGACATTGCCAGAAAGCCCGCATCCGCGACGCGCGTGCCCGAGGGCATCGCGCTGGCGCGCCCGAGCCGCGAGGAGGCCGAGGCCGCCGTGCGCACGCTCCTGCGCTGGGCCGGCGACGACCCGAACCGCGAGGGGCTGCTCGACACCCCGGCCCGCGTGGTCAAGGCCTACGGCCAGCTCTTCGGCGGCTACGACGTCGACGCCGACGCCCTGCTCGAGCGGGTGTTCGAGGAGGTCGAGGGCTATTCCGACATCGTGCTGGTGCGCGACATCCCGTTCTACTCCCATTGCGAGCACCACATGGTGCCGTTCATGGGGCTGGCGCACATCGCCTACTATCCGACCAAGGGCGTCGTCGGCCTGTCGAAGCTCGCCCGCGTCGTCGACACCTTCGCCCGCCGCCTGCAGACGCAGGAGACGATGACAGCGCAGATCGCCGACGTGATCGAGAGCATCCTCAAGCCCCGCGGCGTCGCCGTCCTGGTCGAGGCCGAGCATCTCTGCATGGCGATGCGCGGCGTGCAGAAGGCCGGCGTCTCGACCATCACCACCCAGTTCCGCGGCGCCTTCCGCGAGGATGCCAGCGAGCAGGTGCGGTTCCTGACGCTGGTCCGCGGCGGGAAGGCGTAAGGTTCAGGCGCTCCGCGCGGAGATGGTCGTCCATGGTCCCGTTCGATCCGCCCGGTAGCCGTGCCGAGGTCGAGGAAGGCACGGCCTTCACCCCGCGCTTCGACCGCGACGGGCTCGTGGCCTGCATCGCCGTCGACGCGCAGGACGGCCGCGTGCTGATGCTGGCGCACATGAACGCCGAATCCCTGCAGCGCACGCTGGAGACCGGCGAGGCCTGGTACTGGTCGCGCTCGCGCCGCGAGCTCTGGCACAAGGGCGCGACCTCGGGGCAGATCCAGCGCGTCGTCGAGATGCGCACCGATTGCGACCAGGACGCGCTGCTGATCACCGTCGCGGTCGGCGGCGACGGCGGCTGCTGCCACACCGGGCGCCGGGCGTGCTTCTACCGCGGCGTCACCCTCGATCCCGACGGCCGCGCGGTTCTGCATCCCGCCGGCGCATGAGCGGCGCGCACGCCCTGCTGCGGCACGCCACACCCGCCGCGATCGCCCCCGGAACCGTCGAGCCGACCCGTGACGCGGCGCCCTGGGAACCGCGGATCGGGCTGGCGCTCGGCGGCGGTGCGGCGCGGGGCTGGGCGCATATCGGCGTAATCCGCGCCCTCGACGAGGCCGGCATCCATCCGGCGGTCGTCGCCGGCTGCTCGATCGGCGCCGTGGTCGGCGGCTGCTTCGCGGCGGGCAAGCTCGACGCGCTGGCCGAGTTCGCGCTCTCCCTCACCCGCCGCCGGGTGCTCGGCCTTCTCGACCCGCGCCTGTCGGGCTCCGGCCTGATCGGCGGCGACCGCCTGCGCCGGCGGCTGGTGCGCGACCTCGGCGACCGCCTCGTCGACGACCTGCCCGTGGGTTTCGCCTCGGTCGCCACCGAGCTCGGCACCGGGCATGAGGTCTGGCTCACCCGCGGGTCGCTGATCGAAGCCTTGCGCGCCTCCTACGCCCTGCCCGGGCTGTTCGCGCCGGTGGAGCGCGACGGGCGCCTGCTGATGGACGGGACGCTGGTCAACCCGGTGCCGGTGACGTTGGCCCGCGCGATGGGCGCCGACCTCGTCATCGGCGTGAACCTCGCCTGCGATCCGCGGCTGCGGGGCGGCGTGATCGAGCCCGAGGCGGTCGATCCGGTCGAGCAGGTCGTCACCGCCGTCGGCGCACGCCGCTGGAACCTGCTCGCCGGCCTGCGCAACCGCCGGGTCGCGCCGTCCGGGCCCGGCATCGGCCGGGTGATGTTCGATGCGTTCAACATCACGCAGGACCGCATCTCCCGCGCGCGCCTCGAGCGGGACCCGCCCGATTGCGCGATCGGGCCCGATCTCGCCGCCATGGGCCAGTTCGAGTTCCACCGGGCGGCCGAGGGGATCGCCGCCGGCCATGCGGCGACGCGGGCCGCCCTGCCCCGCATCCGGGCGATGGTACAGGCCGCGGCCGCGCGGGCCTGATACGTCACGCGACTGTCGTGTCGGCCTGCGATGCGGCCTCACGTCGGGGATCGGCACAGTGCCCGCCCGCCGCGAGGAGCCGACCCGATGGTGTCCAGCCGCCGCCAACTCCTGCTGACCGGCGGGGCCGGGCTCGTCGGGCTCGCCTCCGGCCTCGCCAGGCCGGGCCTCAGCCGCGCCGCCGACCGGCCGATCCTCACCCACGGGCTGCAATCGGGCGACGTCGGCTCCGACTCCGCGATCGTCTGGGCGCGTGCCGACCGGCCGTGCCGCGCGATCGTCGAATGGTCCACCACCGAGAGCTTTTCCGAGATCCGCGGCGGCACCGTCGCCGACGCGCTGCCGGAAACCGACGGCACCGTGAAGGTCGCGCTCACCGATCTGCCGCCGGGACAGGACATCCTCTACCGGATCCGTCTGGAAGACCTGGCCGCCCCGACGATCCGCGGGCCGGCCCAGGTCGGCCGTTTCCGCACTGCGCCGGCCGACCGTCGCTCGGTCTCGTTCTGCTGGTCCGGCGACACGGCGGGCCAGGGCTGGGGCATCGACGAGGCCGGCGGCGGCATGACGATCTACAAAGCGATGTTGGGCAACCGCCCGGACTTCTTCCTGCATTCTGGCGACACGATCTACGCAGACGGGCCGATCGCAGCCGAGGTGATGCTGCCGGACGGCACCCTCTGGCGCAACCGCGTCACCGAGGCGGTGGCGAAGCCGGCCGAGACGCTCGCCGAGTTCCGCGGCCGCTACAAGTACAACCTGACGGACGCGAACGTGCTGGCGATGAACGCGGCCGTGCCGATCCTGGCGCAGTGGGACGACCACGAGGTCACCAACAACTGGTGGCCCGGCGAGCCGCTGACCCGCGCCGAGCACCTCAGGAAGAAGTACGCCGACCCGAACGTGCGGGCCCTCGAGGTGCGGGCGTCCCGCGCCTTCCACGAATACATGCCGATGCGCTTCGAGCCGGCCGAGCCGGGCCGCGTCTACCGCAAGATCGCCTACGGCCCCCTCGTCGACGTGTTCATGCTCGACATGCGCTCGTATCGCGGGCCGAACGGCGAGAACCGCGAGACCCGCTACGGTCCGGACGCGTACTTCCTCGGGCCGGTGCAGCTCGCCTGGCTCAAGCGGGCGCTGGCGGAGTCGCGCGCCACCTGGAAGGTGATCGCCGCCGACATGCCGCTGGGGCTCGTCGTCACCTACGATCCCGAGCGGAGCTTCGGGTCGGAGGCGGTGGCGCAGGGCGACGGGCCGCCGCTCGGGCGCGAGCTCGAGATCGCCGACCTGCTGCGGTTCATCAAGACGGCGAACATCCGCAACACGGTGTGGCTCACGGCCGACGTGCACTACACGGCGGCGCACCATTACGATCCGAACAAGGCCCGCTTCCAGGAGTTCGAGCCGTTCTGGGAGTTCGTCTCCGGCCCGCTGCACGCGGGCACGTTCGGCCCGAACAAGCTCGACGACACGTTCGGGCCGCAGCTGCGCTTCGTGAAGGCGCCGCCGGAGGGACAGGCGAACCTGTCGCCGGCGGCGGGCTACCAGTTCTTCGGCCACGTCGCCGTCGACGGGCGGACGGAGCAGATGACGGTGACGCTGAAGGACGCGGCCGATGCCGACCTCTGGCACGTCACCCTCGACCCCGCCCGGGGATGAGCGCGGCCCGATCCGGCCTCAGGCCATCGTGATGTAGTCGCGCATCGCCTGATGCTCGGCCTCGACCGCCGCGATCCGGCGCTTGACCACGTCGCCGATGGAGATGAGGCCGACCAGGCGGCCGTCCTCGCAGACCGGGACGTGGCGGAAGCGCCCGTCGGTCATCAGCTGCATCACGTCCTCCACCGTCGTGGCGCGCTTGCAGGTGACGACCTCGGCGGTCATGTGCGCGGAGACCGGCGCATCGAAGGCGCCGCCGCCGAGCTTGGCCAGCGCCCGCATGATGTCGCGCTCGGAGATAATGCCAGCGACCGACCCGTCGCCGTGGGTGACCACGAGGGCGCCGATCCGCTTCTCGGCCAGCAGGTGGATCGCCTCGTCGAGGGTCCGCTCGGGGGTGATGGTGACGATGTCCCCGCCCTTCTCGGCGAGGATGCGTGCGATGGTCATGAAGATCCCTCCCAGGAGGTGAAGCCGCGCGCGCCGTCAGCCACGGTGCGCGCCGACCGCGACGTGCCCGGGTTGATCCCGGATCGCGCCTGCGCTCCGCGCGAGTGTGTGGCGGATGCCGCGTCATGGCAAGGCCGGGCACGACCGTCTCGGGGGTCCGTTCGCTACGCCAATGCTGATCTCGCCGGCCGAGACCGGCAGCGAAACAGTCGTGCCCGCCCGCACCGGGACTATTGCGCGACCGGTTCCCGCGGATCGACGAACGGAAACATCAGGAAGCCGACGACGAAGCCGCCCAGATGCGCGTCCCACGCGACGGCGGCGCTCTCGGCGCCGAGCGGCAGGCTGATCAGGCCGAACAGCAGGTTCGTCGCCATCCAGATCACCAGGAAGGTCACCGCGGTGCGGTTGCGCAGGAGCTCCGGCACCGTCTCGACCGGCCGCCGGGGCGGCAGCTGCCAGGGCTGGGTGCCGTAGCCCGGCAGCGGCGGCTGGAACACGAAGCGGGCGGCGGCCGCCATCAGCGCCGACACGCCGGCCGAGGCGCCGATCAGCGGTGCGGTGCTCAGCGGGTCGATCGCCACGTGCAGCGCGCCGCCGGCGACCGTCCCGGCGAGCCCGATCAGGCCGTAGCGCCAGGCACCGCAGCGCCGCGCCACCGGCGAGCCGAAGGCGGCGAGCCAGACGGTGTTGAAGATCACGTGCATCCACGAGCCGTGCAGCAGGCCGTAGGTCGCGAAGCTCCACAGGTACGGGCCGGGATCGGTCAGCACGTAGCGGGCGAAGGCCTCGCGCGCGGCCGCGAACTGGGCGTCGCCGACCTCGCTCGCCGCCCGCATCACCGCGTCGGCCTGGGCCGGGTCGAGCCACGTCGTCCAGCGGGACGGCACCAGCGCGAGGTCGAGGACCAGGCGGATGTCCCAGCTGTCAGGCAGCAGGATCTCGCGGACCGCGTGGATCGCGAGCAGGAGGCCGATCGAGACGGTGACCACGCCCGGCATGTTGAAGACGGGCACGCGGCCCTGGCGCGGCAGATCGGGCGAGGCATCCATGGCGCCACATGTCGGCGCGGCGGCCCGCGGGGCAAGGGCCTGCGGCGACGGCGGCGGCCGGAATGCCGGTCGGCGAACAAAAAAAGGGAGGTGGCCCGGTGATGGACCCCCTCCCTGAAGCGAAGGATCCCCGAGCCCGCATCGGGTTCGGGCGCCGTCCGGACCAGGAGACGGCGGGGCGCCGAGCGCCCGATCCCTCCGTGCCCCTCGCAAAGGCGACCCGGAGGCGTGGCCGGCGCGGGGCGAACCCGAGCCGTCACGCTGTCGTGATCACTGTCATGCGGCGGCGCGCGTCACGCAACGTCAACCTCTTCGTAACCTTAACGAAGGGTTGCGCGAGCTTGGCCGCGGCCGGGGGCATAGGCTGTGCGCCGTGGGTCTCGAACTGCCGCCGGATGCATCGCGCCTGATCGCAGGTGTTCCGAAGCGGCACCCATCGTCACGCCGCCGTGCATCGTTCCGGGACACTCATGAAGCATCCGACGAGCCGCATGCTCCACAGCTACTGGGATCGGATCCGCGGCCAGCGCTGTGCGCCGGAGCGCGCCGAGATCGAGCCGGGAGAGATCCGCCACCTGTTGGCCGACAGCCTGATCCTCGAGATCGACATGCCGCACCGGACCGCGACCCTCCGGCTCGCCGGCACCCGGGTCTGCGCCCTGTTCGGGCGGGAGCTGCGCGCCTCGCACCTGTCCGATCTCTGGGGCACGGCGCCCGCCGACCCCTGGCGGATGGTCGAGATCGTGGCGCACGACGCGCTCGGCGTCGTCGCGGGGCTGCGCGGCACCAACAGCGCCGGCGAGGCGATCGACCTCGAGTTCCTGCTCCTGCCGCTGCGCCACCGCGGGCGCACCCAGGCGCGGGCGCTCGGCACCCTGAGCCCGGTGAGCCCGCCGGCCTGGCTCGGCCTGCGGCCGCTCGTCCGCCTCGACACGCTCTCGCTCCGGGTGCTGAACCGGCCCGAGGCCGGGCTGTTTCGGGGTGATTCGGCCGACGGCGATGCCGGCCTCGCGATCCTCGCCTCGGAGGCCGGCTCGTTCGGTGCCCTCCCCCCGCCGGCCAACGACGGCAGCCCCTTCCGTCGCGGCCATCTCCTGGTCCACCGCGGCGGCCGAATCTGACCTGAGATTGCGTCATCCGAAAAAAAGGGTTTCGTAACGAGACCGCGTTAGGTTTTGAGTCCGATCACCAACGGATCAAGCCGGCTTCGGAATGAACACGGCGCAGACACCAGTGGGAACGACCACGTTGCGCCTCGCGCAGGCCTCCGATCTGCGCCGCCACCAGCGCGTGCCGGTGGCGCTGCTCGGTCGCTACATGCTGTCGGATCGCCGCGAATACCCGTGCCAGACCGTCGACATGTCGCCCGGCGGGGTCCGTCTGACCTGCGCGGTCGTGGGCGAGCTCGGCGAGCGCGTGGTGCTGTACCTCGAGCATATCGGCCGGATCGAGGGCGTCATCGCCCGGCATCCCCCGGGTGGATTCGCCGTGCAGCTTTCGGCGACGCCGCGCAAGCGCGACAAGATCGCCTCGCAGCTCACCTGGCTCGCCAACCGCGAGATCCTCGGCCTGCCGGAAGGCCGAACCCACGAGCGCGTCGTGCCCAAGCAGCCGGCGGTGATCGTGCGTCTGGAGAGCGGGCGCGAGATCAAGGCGCGGGTCATCGACATCTCGATGTCCGGCGTGGCCCTGGCCAGCCTGAACGTTCCCCCGCTCGGCGCGACCGTCACGATCGGCAGCACGCCGGGGAAGCTCGTGCGCTACTTCGAGGGCGGGTTCGGCGTCCAGTTCATGCTGCCGCTCTCCCCCGATCGCTTCCACGACGGCATGACGCTGTAGACGCCGCGCTCCCGAGACCTCGGACAGCCGCCATCGCAGGCGACCGGCGCGCGCGTCGCGTCGCGTGATCGGCCGATCCCGAGCGATGCCGTCATCGCAGGCGCGCCGCTGACCCGACCCGACACCGGCCAGCGCTGCGAGGGGCCGACTCACGCCCGCGGCGTTCGCTCCGATTCGCCATCGGCGTGCGGCTGCGACATCGGGCGGTCGCGATCCGGCGGCACAAGGTTTCCCGATCCTCAACGCGATGCCGACAATCCGCGGCGTCGCCACAGCGTCCGGTTCGGGCTGTTGCGAGCCGGTCCGGTCGCACCGGGGAATCGATAAAATTGCGCGGATCGGCTTCAGCGCCGCGGAGGGCGAGCGGCCCCATCCTGCCTCCATCGACGGAGGGTTGTGGCGATGGGCCGGGTGTTCAGCAGCAAGGGGACGGTGATCCGGGCGCTCGGCCTCGGGCTGTTCGCGCTTCTCGCCCCCGCCGTCGCCCCGGTCGCGGCGCAGACCCTGGCCTCGCTGCCCGCCCCCACCATCGCCGCCGCGCCGGTCGGCGCCGCCAAGCCGATCCTCGCCTGGGTCGCCTTCTGCCAGGGCTACCCGGCCGAGTGCGCGGTCGACCCCGCCGAGCCCGCCCGCATCGCCATGACGCCGGCGATCTGGAGCACGATCCAGGCCGTCAACCGCCGGGTCAACGCTACGGTGACGCCGGTGACCGACATGGACCACCTCGGCGTTCCCGACCATTGGGACCTGGCCGAGGACGGCTCGGGCGATTGCGAGGACTTTCAGCTGCTCAAGCGCAGCCTGCTGGCCAAGGCCGGCCTGCCGCGCCGCGCCATGCGGATGACCGTG
>NZ_JAKSYQ010000042.1:0-23400 GCF_022829665.1 Methylobacterium sp. E-041
CTGGGCCGTCTGCACCTCAATCTGACGCAGCTTGAGCACGACCTGCTCCGCGTTCGTCTTCTGGCCTCGCCGCATGTCCAACTCCTTTGGTCCTGGCTGATCCTCTCAATCAGCCCGGTCCAAAGCCAGCCGGTCAGGCCAGGGGCTCGGCGTGAACCGTCCCCGGCAAAAGGCAAAGCGCCGTCGTCTCGGGAAATGATCCCGATTGACTCCCGGCAGGAGCTATGATGTCTGGGGGCAGCTCTGCGGTCCCCGGACCTCACTCGATTTCGACGGCCTCACCCTTGCCGGGGTGGGGCCGTTGGCGTTTTGGGCTTAGGTCTTTCTCGCGGCCTTGATCCCTTATTCCAGCCGGCTCACGACTCGCCACAGGGCGCGCACAGGCCGGACATGGCATGTCGGCTGGGTGACACCGTTAAGTCAACGTTGCGGAGTGGATCGTCACTGGCGTCGTTGGCGGTTGATGCAGCCGACATCGAGCATGGTACGAGAGCAAGCGTCCGGCCGTAGGGCTGCGTCGTCCTTAATCGCGATCGGATCAGCCAATGCGCCGCTTAGCCCTTATCGCTTATTGCCTCGCCGTTTCCGTCCCGACCGTGGCAATGGCGCAGTCAGCAGCCAAACCAGCTGCCCCGGCCGCCACGCTTGATCCTGCGACGCTGAAGGCGGCGCGCGAGGTCGTCGCGCAGATGCAGGGGGATCGTACCGCGCTGCTGAACGCGATGGCGGCACCCATGGTTGGCATGATGCAGCAGATTGGGGTCAAACAGCAGGATCAGGCCCAGGCCCTGGTCCAGGAGGTGGTGCTGCCCACCCTCACGGCACACTTCGACGAGCTGCTGGACATCCAGGCACGCGGCTTCGCTGGGGCCCTCGGCAAGGACGACCTGCAGGTTATCGCCGCGTTCTACGCCACCCCGACCGGCAAGCGTCTGGTCGCTGCCCAGCCCCAACTCGCGCAAGCGCAGCTCGTAGGAACGCAGCAGTGGATGCAGTCGGTGACGCCTGAGATGCAAGGCAAGCTGACCAAGGCGATCCAGGCCCACGGGTGGGGATCGGCCGGACCGACGAAAGCGCGCTGACGGCCCGGTAGCGAGGGCGGCCGCATCGCCATGATCCGATCCGAACTAGTCCGGCGCCTCGCCGACGCGAACCCGCAACTCTACGCGAAGGACTGCGAGGCCGTGGTCGATGCCATCATAGGCCGGATCGCAGACGCCATCGCGGCCGGCGATCGTGTCGAGTTGCGTGGGTTCGGCTCCTTCACTGTCGTGGAGACGCGGGCACGGATGGGGCGTAATCCGCGGTCCGGCGCCTCCGTTGCCGTCGAGGCCAAGGCCAAGTTGTGCTTCAAGGCCGGCAAGGACATGCGGGACCGGCTGAACCCGGAGGCGAGGGCGACGACACCGTGAGCGACGACCTATTCTATGAAGGCGCCGAAGCACTCCGCGCAATCGGCCGGTAGGCTGAACCGACCGGTGACGATCTGAGCCTGTAGCTGGTCAACGGCCACAAGAGCAGCGCCGGCGAACTGATCGCGCTGACACTCTATATGGACCGATCGAGGGGCCGGAGCGGGCGCAGTGAGCCGAAGTTGAGGACGGCGGAGTAGCGCCACTCTTGGGACTGGGGATCACGGCTGATCGGGCTTGGGAGCCTTCAGACGCTCGCGCGCATCAAAACCAAGGTAGGGCTCCGCTAAGATAGCCTCACGCCCTTCGCGGTCTGCGATTTCCCAAAGCCGGATCAGGTTTTGAAGGTAGGGCGGGACGCCGCCATTCTTCTTCCCAGTCAGCCCCTCCGACACAGCAGTCTCAGTTCCCCCAGCGAGCTTCGCAAGCTTCGCCTGCGAGAGCCCAGCGCGTCGAGCACGGATCTGCCAAGGATCATTTTTCACGACAGATACGAATATCGCCCATAGGGACGGCGTACAATCCACCAGACTGAATGCGATCCCGCGCAGGATTGATGCGCTGATATGGCCGCACCCTACGGCTCACTCGCTAAGCACGATGTGGAATAGAGGCGCTAGGCTGTATCTCCAGGCGAATTTGTCATCTTTTGATCAGTCTCTTTGGAGACAAAAATATGATAACTTTTATTCGGAAAAATGTGAAACTTTCCGTATCGCCTGTACGTCCTATCACTGTTTCGTACATCGAACGTTCAAATAGGAGAAACCAATGCATTCTAAGTTTTTGGCTTTTGCCACGCTGATTGTAGCAGTTTCGCCTACGCTGGCGCAGGAAGCGCAGCAGCCTGAAGTCACAGTCGAACAGAGGAAATTGACGAGTGACGAGAAGGCCGCTCAGATCCGCGTATTGATCGAAAAGGCTAGGATCAGACAACAGGCGGTTGATCGGAAAAACGAAACCATGTGGTCGCGATGGACGTACGCTGTTTGCATTGGCTGCGGGCCATTTGATAAGCACGCTCGAGTAGTGTTCACGAACCCGCTGCGCGTTCTTGCTGGCATACGTGCGGCTGATGATGATGAAAGGCAACGAGCATCAGGGCTCATTAGCCATCTATAGATAGTTAATGTCCATTTAATATCGTATTTTCATACCGCACTTCCCATCTATTTTTACCAAAGAAATACCTTGAAGAAAATCATTGATAAATGCCGCTCATGCGGAATTACGATAAATATACTTTTTGGCGAAGGGTGTGCCATCACGCGCGTGAAACACACGGATCGTTTACAGCACTGTAACTGTATGTCTGAACAAAAATGTCCAATGGTGATCTTATCGATGGCTGCGCATGACTGTGAGCCAATGCCGCTGAACGGATGTCGCCCAAACACCTCGCATCAGTTTCAATCCATAGTGGATAGCAAAGGATCGAAGCCAAGCTGTTCGGCGTGATCCGCGTCGACTACTGCGGCCGCCTTATAATCAACGCCCGCCGCGTCGAGGCATCGGTGATACCTGGATCCGATACGGTGAAACAGATCTTTCGGCGGGACCGGCCGGGGTGCCCCGTTGGCGTGCCGGTGTGGTGGGCCGGGCCGTAGGCAGCAGGCCCGTCCCCCCGATCTGATCACGGGGTGACGGGTGCTTCGTCTATCTCACCAGCGAACCGGTCCTGAGCCCGGCTTGAGGGTAAGGTGCCTCTGATCGGTTACCGGCGGGTCAACGATGTCCCGCTCGTGATCCGGCTCCCACTCGGCACCCTACCTCAGTGCTGACGCGCTCTCGCGATTGAGCCTCTTGCGTCGATCCCGGCTAGCGTTGACTCGGGCGCGAGGGATTGGCGATGCAAACCGCAGGGGTAAGGGTTTCGGTGCTGGCGTGGTCGGCCAGCGTCCGGCGAAATCGCAGAGTGCGGAAGGGAGCCAAGTCCGTCGCATGGTTTCTGGCTGACTGGCCTGGCTTCGCTACGGCCGGGTGTCGGGCGACCGATGCCGAGATCGGCGTGGAACTCGATCTGAAAGAGAACACGATCAAGAACGCGGTGCTGCTCCTGCGCGCGCTGGGCCATGTCGCTTGGGATTGGCGGACGATCCGGGGCGTGGAGGTGCGAACGATCCGCCCAGCGGTTGCAGCTCGCCAAGCTTACATTATCAAGCAGGCTGAAGCGGAAGAGGCCGACAAAGCCCCGTCAACGCCGGCCGAGCAGGAGGCTGCCAGCACCGAGGGAGAGTGCTCGCCCGCTGCCATGCCGGCTCGGACCAAGCGTCCAGCGCTTCCAACCTACATGCTGCCTCCGGATCGGCAGATCCAAAAGGCGAAGGGCTTCGCTCATCGCCTACCTTGGACCAGCCCTCTTCGCTGCTCCGCGGACTGCGGACGGCAGGCAACGTTCATCTGCGCCGATGGGGGCGACGTATTTTGCTATGCGGATCGCGGCTGCGCGAACGCTCCTGTAGTCCTCGCCCAGTTCGGGATCGGTCCTGAGGCCCAGGCGGGTGGCCGGACCAGCTATGGCGATTTTCGAGGCTCCTAAGCACCCTCAGATGCATGCGGTCCGAGACGGTTTCTCGGCGCATGTAACAGGGGGCGACGATGTCCGATCGGAACGTCGAAACACCGACGCAGACGCCGGAAACCGAGCGCGCCTACTACAAGCGGGGGCAGTCCCTATTCGTGCGAGCGACCCGCGAGACCGGAGTTGATCCCCTTACGCCGCTCGCCTTGGTGATGTGGTTCCTGGCTGCGCATAGGAGGTGGTCCAGGCGGACGGTCCGGGTCTATCGTGCCTCGATCCGTGCCTTTCTCTGGCGCCTCCTTCAAGAGAACCCCAACCGTGCCGGGCTCATCCTCCCAGCTTTAGATCTCCTTGCGACGGTAGCCGACCCTCTGTCCCAACGCCTTGTCGCTCCAGAGCAGACGGTGCGATCGAAGCTCACCAGCGCGAACAAGCGGAAGCATCTGACGGAGGCCGAAGCCGACGCCATCGACCGCGTGCTTGCGAGGCTCGGGCATCAGTACGCGGCTCTGGCTCGCGGCTACCTCCGGAACACATGCCGGCTGGGCCTGCGCCCGAGCGAGTGGCCGACGGCGCGGCTGGTCGGGCGGCACCTCGTCGTCCGGAACGGCAAGAACATGAACGGCCGTGCCAACGGTGAGGTCCGTGTCCTCGTCTTGGACGAGTGGCTGCCCGAGCGCATCGAGATCCTGGACAGCTTCATCGCAGCCCTTGGGTGGTTCGTGAAGAAACACGGGTGGGACAGGGTCCACGCCGGCATCCGCCGGGCGCTGCGTGCAGCCTCGATCGCGACCGGTATCCCGAGCCTCGTTCGCCGGCCAGTCACACCCTACACCTGCCGGCACGTCGCGGCGGCCAGGCTGAAGGCCGTCACGGACAGGGCCGAGGTCGCAGCGATCATGGGGCACGCGACCGACGAGACCGCCAGCATCCATTATGCCCCGCGCTCGGCCGCGAAGGGTTGGCAGCCGATCCAGACGCGGGCCGCGGCCGGCGCCACGGCGTCGATCCGCCGGACCTACAGAGAGGTGCCCGAGCGTTTCAGCTCTCCCCGAGAGGGGAACGCCCCTTCGATGAGACCGGGGGCGTAGCCCGCACGGTCGCATCACCTCAACAAGGCAAGGATCTCGTCGTCGGTAGGGAGGCGGCTCGGCCCATGCCGCAGGGTATCGATCCACTCATCGATCTCGTTGCGGTCCCATCGGATGACGCCATGGCCGAGGTCGATCGCCTGGGCACCGCAGACCCGCATGAACGTCGGCAGGGACATGCTGCATTAGTCCGCTCCCCGCTCCGCCCCGTGAACGATCTGCTGCAGCAGCGAAGGAAGCGGAAGGCCGTACTCGTCCAGCAGGAAGGCGGCGCTGAGTAGCGCCCGGATATGTGGCTCCGGGACTGGCCGACTCATGATCTGCGCGTCCAGCACCTGATCCGCGAGGAGGCCGGCGAGGCGGGACAGTTCGGGCAAGCGTTCAGATGAGGCGATCATGTCTCACGATCCCGAAGCTGGGTAGCGGCTCCTACCGATCATAGAGCATCATTCTCGGCACAGGCCCGCAATGCGATGCGCCCGGCTTCAGTGATCTCCCACTCCCGCGAGCCATCATCGGCGGTGGCCCCAGTCAATACGGCGTACCCGCGCTTTTCGAGCTGAACGAGCCTGTGCATCGACGTGCTGTAGAACCGCGGCGCTTGGGTCAGAAGGGTCAGCGTGTAGTGCAGGCTCGGAATTAGCTTGTCCTTCCGGGCTGGTCCCCTCACGGCGCCTTCTGCTCCCGAAATCGAATGCCGGCGCCACTACTGTTCTCATGCTGGTGCTTCCGATCGCCCCGCGGCGAGGGTGGAGCCCTGTTGCCCTGCCGGAACTCGATCAGCGCATCGGCAACGCTCTTCGTTCGAGGTGCAGGCGCCTTCAGACCATCAATCCAGGAGTCCAAATCCTGACGGTCAAACCGATCTAGACGCCTATCTCCAAAATCGATTGGGCTCACCGAACACCGCGCTGCGAAAGCTGCTGCCGACAGACCGCAGTACGCTGCAGCCTGTGTTTTGGTGAGAAGCCGAGTGGCGGGTAAGGGCACGCGACGTTCTCTCATGGGCTACCAGTACCCCCATCGCGATCCTTCCGCCCTGTGAACCAGAAGACGAGGAGTGCGGCTGCAATCGTAACAACTGCGGCAGCGATCATGACGAGGAGGAAGGGATCGTCGATCATGGTCTGCCTTTCAAGCTGTCGACCTTCACGACGCCTGCCACGCCCGGAACCAATGCCGGCATGTTCAAAGGCGGCAATTATATTGTTCTCAACCTAAATACTCAGCCTGCCTGGCCCCGAACCAAACGAAAGTTGGCCGGTTGGGGCCTTATGGAAAAACAGCCCTCCAGCTCCGACGGCCCGGATGCGAGGTTGCGCCAGAGAATGGCGCTCAACCTCATGCTGGACGAGTTCGCCATAGATGCGCTGGCCCAGGCGTTGTCAGTGCTGCGAGAAGCGGATGACCCCGACGTACCCAATCTGGAGCACGCGGTCCGAACCCAACGTATCAGCATCATGAAGCAGCGTGCGATCTTCGGTGCAGCCGGGATCGCCGTCTGATGGAACAGCAGCCTCTCTACATCGTCCGCGGGACAGCCAAAAACGGGACCGTCACCTACAAATGCCCGACACCTGAATGGGCGGTGCGCAAATATCGCGACCTGACTGCACGCAATCTAACCGATGTCGAAATTACAGGGCCAGGAGGACAGTCGTTGAGCCTCGCCGATCTGGAGTCCGTATCGAACGAGGCAGCTGTCCCAATGGCTCGCGCTGCAGCTACACACGTATGAACCGGTACCGAGATCCGCATCGTAGCTCTACCGCGTAGCGCCGCGGTCATTCAATTTACCCCTCCGCGCCGCCGTCGTTCTCGCTCGTGAGTTGATCCGGGCGCAGGCCCTCGTCCACCTTGGCGCCCTTCCGCTCCCGGAACCGGATACCGGCACCGCCCCCGTTCTCCGGGATGAACTCCAGGCCGGCGGCTTCGAAAGCCTGAGTAAGGACGGTCAAGGTAGCTGCGCGTGGCGCTGCACCTTCCGCTTCGAACTGGCGCACGGTCACGACGCCGACGCTTGCAGCCTTCGCGAGGTCCGCCTGTGTCCAATTCAGGAGACCGCGTGCGGCCCGGCATTGTGAAGGGGAGATCATGGTCGCCAATATGGCGAAACCATCGAATTTCGACAAGAGCAATTAAAAGAGCTTGATCCGTTAAAAAGCATCGCTTATAGATTGATCCATCGAAAAACGACGGATCGCCCCAATGCGCTTCGCCAACCTCATCCCCGCCTCGCACATCGCCCGCAGCGCCGACCCGCGCCTGACCGCCAACGCCCGCCGCGCCGTCATCACCGCGAAGGCTGCCATCGTTGCCGCCACCGAGAGCGCCAAGCGGTTCGATCGCACTGAGGCGCTGGTGAACCGGGACGGCACCTTCAACCGCTCGGCCATCATGCGCGCCGCGATCCTCTCCGCTCAGGCCCGCATGGAAGTGACCGGCGACGCCTGGGGCGTGTGCATGTCCTACGCCCTCAAGGGCGCCTGGGCCGCCGCCAAGGCGTCCCGCCCCTACCGCGCGCACTGAGGGCCGGACCGATGGCCGCCGACCTCATCCGATCCCCCGCCGTTCGCCTGCTGCACGCCCGGCAGGATCACGCGACCTGCCTGCGCCTCGCGGCCTCCTACCGCCACCGCATTGCGGCCGGCGAGACCGATCAGCGCGATGCCCATGCCTGGGCGCTCGGCAACGCCCGCCGCTGGCGCCTCGTCGCCGCCGAACTGAGCGAGACGCGCTGATGGCCGACCTCTCCCGCCGTGGCCTCCTCGGCGCCTTCCTCGTCCTTGTGTCGTCGCGGGTGCCGGCTATGGCCTCCGACCGGGTGCTGCCGGCGATCCGCTGGGCCGAGAAAGCCGATGCTGCCTATTCCGCCTCAGGGCGTGTCGCGGCGGATCTCGCCGCCGCCGGTCTGCCGATGCCCGCCGGCTGGCGCGCATACAGGGCTTCCCTGGCCCATGTCCGCCGGCTTGCCCGCCTCGACCTCTACGCCCTGACGCCGACCACGCCTGAGACCGCCGCGGCGCTGGCCGCCTACCACACCGCCCGCGGCGAGCGTGCTGGTAGCGCAGGTGCCCGACGTGCAGCCCGTCGCCGGCTCCGCAAGGTTGTTCGCCCGGCCGGGTTCCGTGTCGCCGCCCCACCTAGGCGCTGGCGCGCGGCGTCCGTCAGCCGCCGTGAGCGCCGAGATGATCCGATGAGGAAGCAGGATGAGCTCTCCTTCGAAGCGCGGTCAGCAGATCGCTCGGCGGCCGATACCGCCGGACGCCTTGGCGTATCGAGTTCCGGACGCCGCCACGATGATCGGCGTGTCCAAGTCCAAGGTGTGGGCCATGATCGCAGCGAACGAGCTGCCGGCGCGCAAGATCGGCGCAGCGACCGTGATCCGACACGAGGACCTGAAGGCGTTTATCGACGCGACCAAGCCTGTCGTTCGGCATACCCCGTGATGTCGATCGAGCCGCGCCAGCCGCCGTAGCCGGCGCCGTTCTTCTCCCCTTCGCCTTCCCTGCCTGCCTGCCCTCACGAGCCCTCTGGAGCCCGACCGATGACGCACGTCCATTTTTCCCGATTTTAGTCAGCCCCTGCGTTCCATCTCCCTCGACGCGGAGCGCATCCCCTTCCACGCGGACCCCATCCTCGCGGCGATCGAGCGGCATTCCGAGGCGTGGAGCCTGTTTCAGGTCGCCCCCAACGGCGAGACCTCGATGCGCGCCGAGGACGATGCGGACGCCGCGCTGATGGCGCTGCTCGGCACGCCCTGCGCGACCCGCGCCGGTATGCTCTGCCTCGTCCGTCATCTGCGCTGGTTCGCTGCCGAGGAAGCGCCGAACGCTGCCAGCCACGGCGATGCCTGGGCCATCGCACACGCCCGCGAGGCCGACCTGTCCCGCTGCCTGGGCGTGGAGCCGGTCCAACGCCCGCCCCTGGCCCTGCCGTCCGGCCGGCTGATCGGGCCGACGATCAACCTTCGCCCGGCGCCGACGCCTGCCCGCCTCGGCCGCGTCATCGAGACGGCCGGCGAGTTCCTGGCCGCGGTGGCGATCATCGGCGGCGGCTGCGTCCTCACGGGGCTCGCGTCCCTGCGCTGAGCAATCCCGCAGTCCAGCATTTCAGACTGCTAGCAACCTAGAAAACAAGGTTTACGACATGCGCACTCCGTTCAAGCGTCAGCCCACCGCCGATCCGATATCCGCCATGCGCGAGCAACGCGCCGCGCTGGAGGCCAAGGCCTCAACCTTGAATACGGGCAAGGATCGCCGGCCCGACGCGACCGCCTCCGTGCCCCCGGCTTCCTCCGCCGTGTCGGTCGCGATCCACGAGCATCTGAGAGCCTACGCGGAACGGCTCTACGCTCAGGTCTACAAGATGGAGGATGCCGACACGCGCGCCGAGCAAGAGCGCGCCGCGTTCCGGACGGTTCTCCACACTCCGCTAGCATCGGATGCCGAACGTCTCGCCTACGCTAAGGCCGTCATCGAGCGCGCGGCTGGGGTCTACGGCCTCGAATGCCACGGCAACACCCGTGCCGCCTGGATGCCGACCGCTTACCGTAACCTAGCCTTTGGCGAGTATGCGCCGGAGTCCGACATGGCGCCGCCGACGCCGGCCGCCGCGGGTCCGGTCGCGAGCGACCTGGGGGTTGCCCTCGCGCACGAGGTCGTTCGCTACTTCGGGACCGATCCGATCAATCCTGCGCTTGATGGGGATGCGGCGCTTCGCGAGCAAGCGGAGACCTTGCTTCGCACCACGGCTCCCGCAGCGCATCCGGGACTGTCTACCGTGGAGGCCGAGTTGACGGCCCTCGTTGCGGAATATGAGGGGTTCGCTCGCGTCAGCGATGAAGCCATGGCCCGTGAGGATGATGCCGGCTTGCCGCTGCCCGAGAACCTAGAAAACGCGATTGATCGGGTCCGCCATTTCGCGAACCTGGGACGCGAGGATACCGTGCGGCATGTCATGGCCCTTCCGGCGACTACGCTTCTCGGCTTCGGGCTCAAGGCTCAGATCCTAGAGCACGATGCAGGCGCGGCCTGGGATGGGAGCGACGCGGACACAGACACCGCGCGGTGCCGGGCGCTTCTGCACGGGCTGATCGCGGCTGCCGGGCTCTCGCCGATCCCGCGTGTTGACGTGACCCCCGATGAAATCCGCGGCTGGCTCGCGGACCCCGAAACCGCTCCCGGCGCATCCCGCGTGAAAGCCTGAGCTATGAGCAACGTCATTACCTTCCGCCCGCGCGCTACCGTGGCGCAGGTCCCTCCGGCCCCGTCGCCGGCCGAGACCCGGCGCATGATCGAGGAAGCGGCACAGAGCGCTCTCGACACCGCGGACAGCCTGCTCGCGATCCTCGACCGCATAGACGGGGATGCGGACATCGAGGGCGACGGGGAGGCGGAACCCTCGCTCGCCGCCCCTGAGAACCACCACGTCAGTCAGGTCGTGTGGATGCGCGGGAACGATGCGGACCGGGAGGCAGAAGCACCGGAGGTCGTGCTGCCGGTCGTGGTAGCTGAGTGCGCGGTGATCCCGTTCGCTCCCCTGCCCTGGGGCGGCCGGGGCAACATCCTCACCGTTGCTGGCGTAGCTTTGCTCGACATGGTGGCGGGAGGCGTTCGTTAATGCGGCGCCCTCAGCCCTTCTTCTTGTAAGCCTCGATGGCGTTCCGGCATCCAGGCGAGAGCTTGGACATGTTCCTGTTGAAGCAGGCGCGCGTCTCAGGGCCGTCCTCAGGCGGCAACCCGGTGCATAAGGTTGCGAAATCGCCAGCACAGAGCAGCTGCATGGCGGCCTTATCCTCGGGGGACACCGGAGCGGCCATGGTCGTGCTCGCTGTGAGCGCGGCAAGCACGAAGCCGACCCCAAAACGTACCAGCATCAGGTTCTCCCGAGACACCCGGTGATCCGGGTCTGAGGCGAGAACCACACCAGATGCCCCATGGTTGCGCTTGGGGAAGCCCTGTTCCATCTCGCTTTGCTAGCGTGGTCAGGGTCCAGCAATGTCATCTCGACCGCCGGCGTGGCGTTCTTGAAGATGGTGGCGGGACGCTGATATCACTGAGCTGTCGGGGGCCAGCGAGGGCAGTGCTCCTACTGCTCCCTCGAAATGCTCGCGACCACGTGGGGCATATGCCGGAAGGCCCTCGGCCTGGTTCGCCAGGATACGTTCTCGAAGCGCAACGGCACGTCGGGCAATCGCCCCAGCATCGCAACGGCGGCAGGGTCCACCACGGCCGCGGGCCTGACAGTTGGTAGGGTGTTGGCATGAGGGACGTGGCATTGCGGCCAGGATAAGCAATTCGAGGCCAGTATCACCCCCCCTCCCCGTGCACGGTAGCGGAACTCGTGGTGATGTAGCTGGCAGGATCGTGTTGTCGTAGCAGCTAGGCTCATGTTTGCGCCGTCATTGCCTGGAGCTAAGTTCCTGACAGGTTCCTCCCCCGAACCGTTCTCAACACACCCCGGCGCGCTCTTAACCCCGACGCGCCGTTTTCGTTGGCGTGACCATGGGAGGAGCGTACCGTCCCACCACGAACCGCCAAGGGATGGTCGATGCGACGCTTGGAAAGCTGGATAGCCCTTGAGGCTGAGGCGCTAACTGATCGGATCGAGGCTCACCGAGCCGAACACGCCGCGATTACTAAGGCATCCCGCGCGATTTTTAAGGCGTCTCGGACGGTCATTGAACGAGCGGCAGTTCGTGCCGCCACGTCCCGCAAGCTCCTGGCGCCGCGATCCCGCAATAAGGGCTGATGCGGTCAGGTAGGCTTGCTACCTAGTACCACATCATCGCAGCTCGCCCGGCTTGCATACCCGACCGTGGCGCGGCTGTGAGGGACGGCTCGATAGCACGATAGCGAAGTGTCAACCTGTCAAGCCGTCAACAGGCCAAGACATCGAGACGGGCCTACGTCTTGTGACCATGCCGTCTCAGGACATCGCGGATCGCGTCCTCCGCGAGGGCCTGGGCGGTGGTGTCCTGATCCAGGGCGATCTGTCGAAGCGCTTTGCGCTCGGCCGGCGTCATGCGAACGATGATCTGCACCCGCGCGTCAGTTCCCTTGGCGGCTTTCGCTAGCTCGGCGGGCGCTTGGACTGGGCTATCGGCTTCGGGCGGCGCCACCTTGCGGGCGAGGCGATCCGAGAGGCTGGTGAGCGGCTGGCGTTCGCTGGTCATAGGCCCTGCCCTTTCATGGTCTCTTGAACCTCGTGCCATAGCGCCAGCATTTCTTCTGCGGCGCGCCCGTTCGGTTCGAACTCGTTGACCGTCTGCCCGCCGATGACGGCGTGAGACATCGCCACCCGCTGTGAGACCACGGATCGAGCAACGGTCGCCCCCATCCGGGTCAACGTCTCGCGCGCCTCAGCGACGATCGCGGGCTCGCTAGCGCCGGTCCGCGGAGACGCATGGTTGATGATGGCAAGCAGCACTGTGCCGACGCGTCGGGATAGATCGAGCGTTGCGGCCACGGCCGCGAGATCGAACGGGCCAGGTCGCGTTGGGACGATGACGAGATCGGCGACACGCATGGCATCGGCGATCGAGTTCTCTGCATGCGGCGGCGTGTCGATAATGCTGTAGGCCACGCCCTCGGCTTCAGCCGCCGGCA
This sequence comes from Methylobacterium sp. E-041, assembly GCF_022829665.1. Taxonomy (NCBI): domain Bacteria; kingdom Pseudomonadati; phylum Pseudomonadota; class Alphaproteobacteria; order Hyphomicrobiales; family Methylobacteriaceae; genus Methylobacterium; species Methylobacterium sp. E-041. Next base: position 12,635 of record NZ_JAKSYQ010000042.1, read on the forward strand.
GGATCTTGGCAAGCTCGCGAGCCTCGAACTCGACCATGGCCGGCGTGTCGCCCTGTCGTAGATCCCACCACCATTTCAGCGACCGCTGCGGATCAGTGTCGAACAGGAGGACCGGCTTGCCCGGCCCGGCCGCAATGACGCTCAAGTGTGTCGCGAGCGTCGTTTTGCCGACGCCTCCCTTTCGGGCCGCTATCGTGATGGTTCGCATTCTCGCCGTCCTGCCGCCTCGACGCCGAGACTGAAAGGCGTCTGCTTAACAGTCCGTCAAGCCGGATCGACGCCACGACGCATCGACGGCTCCCAATCACGCTGTCTTGACCGCTAGCCCCTTTGCTATCCTTAAGCATGGACGTTTCGACGTTGAGACAGCTTGCTATCAAGATGTCATTAGTTTAAGTTCCGATAACGGTCATTCTCGGAAGTTTCAGCCGGTAGGCAGTCTCAATGACAGCGATCGTTCTGATAGATAGGACCAGCGGTGAGCGCTTTCCGATGAAGCCGGACTATGGCTCACCGTGCAACGGTTGCGGCTACTGCTGCGCAGCCAAACCGTGCGCCATTGCGCTCGAACATATCCCCGATCATCCAGCCGAGGGCGCGTGCCAAGCGTTGGAATTCGAGGACGGTCAGTTCCTCTGCGGCATGATCCGCCGGCCGGGCCACTACATGGGCCTTCCGAACGATTGGGCGGACGACGTGCTGGGCGACATGATCGCGACGGCCCTCGGGGCCGGAAGGGGATGCGATGCGGAGTTCTGCCCCCCCCGATGCAAGCCGTCGCGGTTCTGCCCCTCGCCGGGGGCAACCTGTCGGCCGAAGCGCTCGCCCTGGTGCGTGACTATCAGCGCGCCTCGAAGGCCAAGGCCACGGTCCGCGCCTATAAGTCGGATTGGGCGGCCTGCACGGCCTGGTGCGGCAGGCATGGCGTGTCCTCGCTGCCGGCGGCGCCCGAGACGGTGGCGGCATCCCTCTCGCACGAGGCGGCAGCCGGGCGGGCCTCGTCCACGATCGGCCGGCGGCTCGCGGCCATCGCCTACGCGCACAAGCTCGCTGACCTCCCCGACCCAGGCACGCACGAGACGGTGCACGCGGTCATCAAGGGCATCCGACGCCGGCCCGACATGGAGATCCGCCAGAAGACCGCCGCGACGGCCGAGGTGCTGGCAGCCATGCTCTCGCACGCCCCGCCTGGGCTCGCCGGCAAGCGGGATCGAGCGTTGCTCGGGCTCGGGTTCGCAGGCGCCTTCCGCCGATCAGAGTTGGCCGCGCTGCTGGTCTCCGACCTGACCGACCACGCTGATGGCCTGCGCGTGCTAATCCGGCGCTCGAAGACAGACCAGGAGGGCAGGGGAGCAGAGAAGGCGATCCCGCACGGTCGGCACGTTCGGCCGGCGGCTCTGCTGCGGGACTGGCTCTCGGCTGCTGGCATCACGGACGGGCCGGTGTTCCGACCAATCTCCCGGTCAGGTCGGATCAGGGCCGAAGCCCTGACGGATCGCAGCATCGGGGACATCGTGAAGCGGTATGCCGGGGCGGCCGGGTTCGATCCGGCGGCGTTCGGCGGTCACAGCCTGCGCGCCGGGTTCGTAACGACGGCGGCCGAGCGTGGAGCCGACCTCGCGCGCATCATGGAAGTGTCAGGCCACCGCGACCCCCGGACCGTCCTCGGGTACGTCCGCCGGGCAAACGCCTTCAAGGATCATGCGGGGAGCGGGTTCTTATGACCAATTCACGATCTTGAACAAGGCCCACTTTACGCGGCGAGGTGATTAGATACTAGAACTTCGTGTTGGTGGTCTGCCTATAAATATTAAAACATGCTCTAGGCCGCCAGCGAAGCCTCGCGCACCTTAGCGGTTGACTGATTGACCTGCTCGGCCGCTTGCGCAATTGCATCTATTCCGCTCGCGAGACTAGCGGCGCCATGGGAGGCTGTCTGCATAGAGATTGACATCTCTCGCGTCACCGCTGACTGCTCTTCCACCGCCGCCGCGATCGCCGATGAAACCTCATCCAGCTTACTGATCGTGCCTCCGATAGTACCGATGGCATCTACCGCCCGCTGTGTCGCCCCTTGCGTAGCACCGATCTGCTGTCGGATCTGATTGGTGGCCTTGCTGGTCTGTTCCGCAAGCTGCTTGACCTCCTGCGCTACAACCGCAAAGCCCCGTCCAGCCTCCCCAGCACGCGCAGCCTCAATGGTTGCGTTCAGGGCTAAGAGGTTGGTTTGACTAGCGATTGCCTGAATAAGTGCGACTACTTCACCGATACGGGTAGCCTGCTCGCTCAAGCCTGCCACGATCGTGCCGGTCTCCTGTGCCTGCTCGACCGCCTGTCCTGCGATATGCGAGGCTTGCTGTACCTGCTGACTGATCTCCGACACGGAAGCCGACAGCTCTTCCGCGCCTGCGGCAACCACCTGAATGTCGCCCGAGACTTGATGAACCGTCCCGGCAGCGACCACCGCTCGCTCAGTTACGGCATGCACGGCTTGGCTGATCACATTGAGATCATTGCTAATGACAAGCGCCTTCTCAGCTCGCCGCCGTCGTTCGTAAACCTGATCAGTCACGTCGGTAGCAAACTTGACCACTTTGACTAAACGTCCGTCATCGTCACGTATCGGATTATAAGTCGCCTGAATGAAGATCTCGCGTCCACCTTTCGCAATGCGGCAATATTCTGCTGCTTGATACTCGCCACGTCCAAGTGCGGCCCAGAACATCTCGTAGGCCAGCGTCTCGCGTTCGGCGTGATTGACAAAAATGCGGTGGTGCTTTCCCTGGATCTCGCTCAGCTCGTAACCGACTGCAGACAGGAAGTTAGCGTTAGCCTCAAGGATGGTCCCGTCAGGGGTGAAGGCGATAACGGCCTGTGAGCGATGCAGAGCAGCGACCTGTCCGTTGGTATCAATGCTGCGTGCTTTCTGAGCCGTGATATCGGATGCAAAGACAACGATCCGGGCCGGCTTGCCGGTACGGCCGAGAACAGGGTTGTAGGAGGCAAGGATCCAAACTTCCTTGCCGCTCTTGGCGATCCGCTTGAACTCGCGGGTTTGTGGCTTGCCGGTCCGAAGGATGGCCCAAAATTCTTGAGTCTCGGCACTATCTCGCTCGGCCACTGGAAGTAGCAGGCTATGCGGCTTCCCGATTAGCTCCTCTCGACTGTAGCCGACGAGGTTGAGGAAGTTGGAGTTGGCCTCACGGATCGTGCCATCGAGATCGAGGTCGATGCATCCGCGTGAGCGGTTGATGGCAGCTGTCAGGGCGCGCAGCCGGAATAAGAACAGGGGCATGGATTTGCTCGGCGATAGGGTGACTTGGCGCTAGGAGAGCATTTGGATGATACGATCTGAAATATTCATTAATTTTTTTGATCGTGGCAACGTTTTTTGCATATCTATAAATAGGGACGAGGATGTTTATTACTTCTCCGCATAGCTCTGCGACCAAGGTATTTGCACTTATTGATCAAAACTACGTCAATATTTAGATTAGTGTTACGATCTATTATGCTGATACTCGCATTAGTGGCAAGGTGAACAATGCCGTAAGCCGTGCCTGATCCATCTCGGAGACGGCTAAGGTCGGCCCAGGTCGGGCGAACAGGTAGCCCTGCATCTGCTCGCAATGCAGCTCGCGCAGGATCGACAGCTGTTCGACCGTCTCGACACCCTCGACCGTCACCTGTAGGCCGAGGTTGTGACCAAGGTTTACGATCGCGCGAACAATCGCGAGTGTGTCCGCGTGCTGTCCAAGCCGTCGCACAAACGATTGATCGACCTTGATTTTGTCGAACCGAAACTGTTGCAAGTAGCTGAGTGATGAATACCCAGTGCCGAAATCGTCCAAAGCCAGACGCACGCCCAACCCGCGTAGGTCGGTAAGCACCTTTACAGCTTTCGCGGCATCCTGGATGAACACGCTTTCGGTGATCTCAACCACCAGCCGTGCAGGGTCGAGATTATGCCGCGCCAGCGCTGCCGCCACGGCCGCTGGAACGTCGGATTGCCGAAATTGGGTCGGCGAGACATTGACTGACACGCGCCATGGCTGCGGCCAAGCCGTTGCCGCCGCGCAGGCGGTGTCGATCACCCATTCCCCAATCTGCCCGATCAGATTAGCCTGCTCAGCGACTGGGATGAACTCGTTTGGAGAGACGAACCCGCGCTGCGGGTGCTGCCAGCGAATTAACGCTTCGAAAGTCTCGATTTCGCCGGTACGAGCGTTGACGATCGGCTGGTAGAACAGTCGCAGCTCGTCACGGGCGATCGCGCCGCCGAGTTCGTGTTCGAGCTGTCGAACCGCCTGCAGCTGCGCGTCCATCGATGCCTCGAAGAAACGTACTGCGCCGCGCCCCTCGTCCTTGACCCGGTACAGGGCGGTATCGGCGGCCCGCAGTAGAGTTTCAGCCGTGCTGCCATCGGCGGGATAGAGGGCGATACCGGCGGAGGCACCGATTTCGACGCGGTGATCGTCAATGCGGAATGGGCGACGTAGGCCAGCAATCAATCGTCCAGCAATTTCGGCGACCTGCTGGGGGGCGCGCGCACCGGTGAGTACCACTACGAACTCGTCACCGCCGACTCGGGCGAGGGTGTCGGTCGGACGCAGCTCGGTCAACATTCGTTTGGCTGCCTGAACCAGCAGGGCATCGCCGGCCGCGTGGCCGTACAGATCGTTGATTGCCTTGAACCGATCGAGGTCGAGACAGATCACCGCGACGCTGTTACCGTCTATGGCTGCTGCATCCAGGGCAGGGCCGAAGCGTTGCTCCAAGAGGTAGCGGTTGGGCAGATCGGTGAGGGCGTCGTGCAAGGCGAGATGGCGGATGCGTGCTTCGTCGCGCTTACGGTCGGTGAGATCGCGTAGGGCGACCGCGGTGGCGGGCTTGCCGCCGAACTCGATTGTGCGGCAGGACAGCTCGACCGGCACGCATGTGCCGACGGCGGTGCGGATCGCGAACTCCTCCGGACGCAAATCTTCGGAGCGGCAGCGTGTACGCCGCAGCAGCGCTGGCGCGTCGGCCTGAGCAAACAAGTCGAGCACCGGCTTTCCGATAATCTGATCAACCGGCATCGCAAACAGGCGGGTGCCGGCTTGGTTGACCTCCAGGACCCGGCCGTCGCGATGGATGAATAGCACCTCATGCGCGAGGTTGCTCAGCAGGCGCATACGATCGAGTTCGAGCAGCGCGCGCTGTGAGAGATGCTGTTGCAGCGTCATGGCTACGAGGCCGGCGATCAGCACCACGAGGCTGACGACGCCGACTGCCAGCGCAAGCGAGGTCGACCTGAGCACATAACTCTCGTCCGTCGGTAGTGCGATCGGCGCCACAGTGACGGCGGCCATGCCCGTGAAGTGCAGGCCACAGATCGCGAGCGCGAGCCATCCTGTGACTTCGATCTTGCGGCCAAGGCCACCGAGCGAACGGGCGCGTGCCAGGGCAAGAACGGACAACATGCTGCTAATCAGGATCGAGGCTACGACGTAGCTAGGATCGAAGAAAATGAAGCTGGAGGCACGCATCGCCCCGACCCCGATGTAGTGCATGCCGGTGATCGCTAGAGCGAGCACGGTACCGGCCAGCACGATCCCGAGTAGGCTCGGGGATGAGCGCCGCCAAAGGATCAAGGCAGCCAGGGTTCCGATGGTGGCTACAACCATCGAGGCTACGGTGAGGTTTAAATCGTAGGCGATGTGAGCCCCGGGAAGGAAGGCGAGCATGGCGACGAAGTGCAGGGACCAGATGCTACCTCCGAAGATGACCGCAGCTGAAATTAGGGCTCGCGATGTCGCGCTAGACGCCCTATCGACCCGCGCCATCAAGGCGACGGTAGCGAAGCACCCAAGTGCGCAGATGAGCGCCGAGAGAGCGACAAGGCGCAGGTCGTGTTGCTGCGCAACGCAGGTGAGGACGCGGATCATTGATGCTTCAATCGCTGCGGGGTGATGCAACCGTAGGTATGCATAGTACCGCGCCGATAACTACCGATTGGTCAGCGCAACCATCGAATTATTACAATGGTTAATAAATAGTTAAATATTACTTAGAATTTTGCCTCTCTAATACTTGTTATCAAAGAAAAAATGCAATCAATGTGACAAATAAAACATTTCTTATAAGATATGAAATGAACATATCGCTATTTAAAAAATACGGACTTCGAAACGAATAATGAAGTGATTAGTCAAATTTATATCGTCAATAGATTTTCACCCTGTCCCGGACTCAGCGGATTGGTTTGTCCGAGAATGTTGATAAATACAACGTCTATGATCAGCAGCTCAGCATCGACCACCTGATAGATGCAGGCAAACAGGCTGCCAACATTAGTGGAGGCCCCTTACCCCTGGGCAGGCATAAGTGAGCATCTCAGCCACGTGCGACGGCACCTAAGCCGAGCGTATCAAGGACGCGCTTACGGTAGGAGGCGTCATCCTCGCTGAGGTCACCCTTTTCTAAGCGAACGATCATGGATGGGTCGACGCTGGCGAGTTCGGCCAAGGCCTCGACGGAGTAAGCGCATCGCAGGCGAGCAGCGCGCACCTGCGATGCCAGGCGTTGGTGATAGTCCGAGGGAGGATCGTTCGAAATGCTCATAGGCCGGCCTACGCAGGTCGAGAGCACTCGGTTTCATCACGTGCCTGCTAAATTGATCCCGATGGCTTTGACCGGGGCAGCCCCAGATCCGTCAAACCAAGCCCCTGCGCCAAACCGATCGCAGCCTCCAGTGAAAGATCGTTGCTGGTGCCTTGTTCGATCGCGTCGATAACGCTCGGATCGGTCCCCAGGAGGCGTGCAGCGGTGATCAGATCCAAACATAGCTTGGCACGCGCCGGTCTCGCATGGTGGGCAAGGTTCTGAAGTAGGGCCCGTTTTCGTTCCGCTGTTTGTTCCATGCACACTGCATGAGTTCCTCGTGAACGACGAATTGCCGCTCACCGAGCATAGCTGTTTAGACCCGACATCCTCCTACCTGTGGTTGATCCCCTGCCATTCCTACAACGCAAAAAACCCGCTGTGGGCGATCTCGCTCTTATCATGGATCAGTCTGGGTACCGCGATCCGCGCACGGTGGTTGGCTACGTCCGCCGGGCGAACGCCTTCAAGGGGCACTCGGGGAGCGGGTTCCTGTAGAACTTAGCTGTCTAGTCCCGCTTTGACCCACGCGCGTCTGTCCGGCGATACCAAGCCATAACGATGATAACCGATAGAGAGCTTGGTCCGCATTACTGCCGCTGCATTGCCATAACAATAACCCTTGGTGCTATGCAGCTAGACCTGAAAAGGGGCTGATGGCGCCTATTTGAGCAAAGATCTAGTAGTCAGATTATTAACCATATCAAGCTAAGCGTCGAGATTGGCCCATACTATCTTTAGATCGATCGGACGTCGTTCGTGCGCTTAACTTCAATCTCGATCAAGGCGAAACTTATCGCCGCCTTTGCTACGCTTTGTGCCTTGATGCTGGGTGTAGGTGCCGTTGGGTTATGGGGTATTATAGATCTGAGCCGGGAGAACGCTAATCTTGGGCGCAACACTGTTCCGAGCGTGCGCTACGCGGGCGAGTTACGTGGCAACGTCATCGATGTGCGGGTTAGCGTCGTCAATCACGTACTCTACGCTGAGCCCAGCCGCATGGCCGCTGAGGAGCAAGCTTTGTCGGAAAAGATGAGACTGGTCGAACGGGCTGCCGATGCCTATGCGCCGCTCGTCAGCCTACCGGGCGAGCAGGCGATGTTTGATACCTTTAGGCAAGAATGGAAATCTTTCATCGCGGCGGTCGATGGTGTCCTTGCGCATTCACGCGCCGGGAAGAAGGACATCGCACAGAACGAGATGACCGAGCGTGTGCGTCCACGCATCAAGGTAGCAGCCAAGGCGCTGGATGACATTCTGGCACTTAACAATGCGGCGGGTGATGCCGTTGTAGCGCAGGGCGAGGCGACCGCCCAACGGGTCCAAGCTCTAATGATTGTGATCGGTCTCGCGAGCGTCGCCTTCGCCGCGGTGCTCGCAGGACTTATAATTTGGAGCATTGGGAAGGGCATCCGCACCGTGCTCGCTCCTATGGGCCGTCTCGCCTCAGGGGATCTCGCTGCCGACATTCCTTATCAAGGCGTCCGCACTGAGATGGGTGCGATCGCCGATGCCGTGCAGGTGTTCAAGGACGGTCTGATCCGGATGCGGTCTCTGGAAGAGGAGACCGCGCAGGCCCGTCTGGCTGCCGAGGAGCAGCGCAAGGCCGGGATGCGCCAGATGGCTGACGGCTTCGAGGCCGCAGTTGGGGGGATCATCGGCATGGTGTCATCATCGGCGACCGAGCTGCAGGCCACGGCCCAGACCATGACCGCGACGGCGACGGAAACGGCGAGCCAATCCACGACCGTGGCCGCCGCCGCCGAGGAGGCCGCCACCAACGTCAACACGGTCGCCGCGGCGGCCGAGGAGCTTGGCTCATCGGTGCAGGAGATCAGTCGCCAGGTCGATGGCTCTGCTGCCCTCGCACAGCAGGCTGTCACCGAGGCCGATCAAACCGGAACGCTGGTGCAGGAATTGAGCACGGCGGTCTCGCGCATCGGCGACGTGGTCGGCATGATCTCCACCATCGCCGGACAAACCAACCTTCTGGCGCTGAATGCCACGATCGAGGCAGCCCGTGCCGGTGAAGCGGGACGAGGCTTCGCCGTGGTCGCTGCCGAGGTCAAAGAGCTGGCTTCGCAGACGGCGCGGGCGACCGACGAGATTTCGGGACAGATCGCACGCATCCAGGCGTCCACCGGTCAAGCCGTGACGGCGATCGGTGGCATCGCCGCGCGGATCCAGGAGATCAGCAGCGTGGCAACGTCCATCGCGGCGGCGGTTGAGGAGCAGGGCGCGGCAACGCAGGAGATCGTGCGCAACGTCAGCCAGGCAGCGATGGGTACAGGCGAGGTCACGAGCAACATCGCCGGCGTGGCCGGTGCGGCCGAAGAGACGGGCGCTGCGGCGAGCCAGGTGCTCGGCGCGGCCTCGGAGCTGTCGCGTCAGTCCGAGACCCTTGCAGCTGAAGTCGGACGCTTCCTCGCCACCGTTCGAGCAGCTTGATAGGATCAATGTGTAACCGCCTCGGTAGGCCTTAGGGCCTATCGAGGTTTACGATGCCGATCCGGCCCGAGCGCCGCTCGTCAGAAGCTAGGCCTGACCGTCCTCGGCCGCCTTGTCCGGATCATTCGGCTTCTTTTGAGCCTCGACCACCGGGTCTTTGTTCTCAGGCTCACCGCCGGTGGTTGGATCTGGGACGTTCACGCCCGTGATTGGCACGGTGGGTGGAATGGTAGGCTCGTGATCGCTTCCAGCCATGACCTGATGCTCCCTTCCCGAAGGCACCGTTCAGACGGCGCTTGGAATGCGGCGGAGCTGTGAAGGTGTACTCCAGCGCATAAAATGGTTGCTGAGCAGCTTTAAGCCGTCTCGGCGGCCTTCTTCCGGCCCTTGGCCTGCCCGAAGCGGGTCTTGAGCGCCTCGGAGATCGTCTCTCCCGTATCAGCAGCCTTCGAGGCCGCCTTGCGTCGCTGCTGGCCGAGGCCGAGTGAACGCGCCAGTTCGGAGCGCTGCGCGGAGTAGTTCGCCGTCGTCATCGGATAATCGGCTGGCAGACCCCATTTTGCGCGGTAGGCTTCGGGGGTTAGGCCCCGCAGCGTTAGGTGACGGCGCAGCGTCTTATAGGATTTACCGTCCTCGAAGCTGATCAGCGCATCCGGCGTGACCGACTTGCGGACTTGTGCCGGCGTCGGCTTCTCAACTTCGGGCGATACAGGTGGCACCTGCCTGCCGAGGCCGGTAAGGGAAGCATAAACGCTAACGATCAAGTTCGGCAGCTCGCCAACTTGAACATGGTTGTTCGAGATATAAGCCGAGACGATGTCCGCAGCCATTGCCGTAAAGTTGAACTCTACAACTGCTTCTATTTCATCTGACATGAATTATCCTGCTTCGAAAAACCGCTTTAAGCCAGACTAATCGGAATATGACCGGACAACAAGCCAAGGCGGCGTGACAGGATCATCGACACAAGCCAACATTTGCAGAGCAGCATTTTGTTAAGGATAGTGGGTTAGGAGTTTTTAACGTTTTTGGGAATTGAGCGATGCGAGTTCTGCTGATCGAGGATGATGCGTCGGTAGCGCAGAGCATCGAGCTGATGCTCAAGACGGCAGGGTTCAATCCTTTCGTCACCGATCTCGGTGAGGAGGGGATCGATCTCGGTAAGCTCTACGATTACGACATCATCCTGCTCGACCTGAACCTGCCTGACATGTCGGGCTACGAGGTGCTTCGCCGCCTTCGCCTCGCGAAGGTGAAGACGCCGATCCTAATCCTGTCGGGCATGGCCAGCATTGAGGACAAGGTGAAAGGCCTTGGCTTCGGTGCTGACGACGACCTCACCAAGCCGTTCCACAAAGACGAGCTCGTAGCGCGCATCCAGGCGATCGTCCGCCGGTCGCAGGGGCACATAGACGCTGTGGTGACTGTAGGCGACCTTGCGGTAAACCTCGACCGGAAAACCGTCGAGATTGCTGGACGCCTTGTTGCCTTGACGACCCGCGAGTACCAGATGCTCGAACTTCTTACTTTGCGTAAGAGCCCGTCCGATAACATCCGGCAGGGGTTGAGTGGCCGGGATGGCGGTGATTCCAGAAGGGTGCTGAAGCCTGATCTGGATGTGCCATGTGGACCCCGACCACTCGCCGGCAGCATAGCCGTTCGCGCCTGCGCTACGA
>NZ_JAKSYQ010000045.1:0-4277 GCF_022829665.1 Methylobacterium sp. E-041
TGCCCTTCCTGGCGCTGGTCGGCGCGATCATCCAGATCGCGTTCGTGATCTGGGCCGGCCAGAACTTCGACCGCACCGTCCAGAACGCGGTGCGCGGCCTGTTCACCGGCCAGTTCCAGATCGCCAACAGTGGGACGACCAGCGCGGCGGTCCTGCTGCAGAAGCTCAACGACGCAATGTGCGGAACCGGCGCCAACCGGGCCTTCACGCTGTTCGACTGCTCGAGCGTGAAGATCGACGTGTCGCTGGCGAGCTCGTTCGCGGCCGGGTCGAGCGCGACGCCGATGAACGCCACCACGAGGACTTGGAACAACGGCTTCGGGACGAGCTACGCCTGCGCGAAGCCGGGATCGATCGTCGTCGTCACCGCGGCCGTCAAGGTGCCGGTGTTCTTCAGCCTGCTCGACCTCGCCCAGATGAGCTTCGCCGACGGGACGCATCTGCTGCAGTCCACGGCCGTGTTCCGCACCGAGCCGTACCAGACCACCGCTTCGACCGGATGCTGAGGGCCGGGATGGTGCGGTGTTCCCCTCTTCATAGCCCAGGCGCGTCCGAGCGGGCCTTCGCTCGGTTCGCACGCGCGTCCGGCGGCGTCTCCGCGATCGAGTTCGCGTTGATCCTGCCCGTGCTGCTCGCGATCTTCGTGGGCCTTTCGGAGTACGCCCACGCGGTCGACAACTGGCGGAAGGTCACGCAGCTTGCCCGGACGGTGTCCGACCTGACTGCGCAGGGCGACGCCCAGAACCCGATCGACGCGTCGCTGATGCGCGACATCCTCGCCACCTCGACCCTGGTGCTGAAGCCGTTCGACGCCAGCGGCGTGAAGATCGTGGTGAGCGCGATGGCGGTCGACCTCACGAACCTCAACCTGATCCCGCGGGTCTGTTCCAGCACCGCCAACGCCAACGCGTCGCCCCGCGCCACGGGCGCCGCCTCCGACCTCACCGTGCCGACCGGATTCCGCACCAACGGGGTCCGCTACGTCCTCACCGAGGTGAGCATGCCCTACACGCCGATGCTCGGCTCGGCGCTGGTCAAGCTCGTCAACGGCGCCACGAGCACGATCACGCTCAAATCCAGCATGCCCTGGCCGGCGCGCGGCGGGCAGCCCGCCAAATCCACCTACACCGAAGTCTGGATGCCGGGAGGCGCAGCATGCCCGTGACCCCAACCCGCTCGACACCTCAGGGGATCTCGATGCGCCGACATCTCGGCCGCTTCGCGCGGCAGCGCGACGGCAACGTCGTCCTGCTGTTCGGGCTGCTCGCGCTGCCGCTCCTCGGCTTCACCGGCGCCGTGATCGATTACGGCTTCGCCACCTACATGGAGACCAAGCTCCAGGCCGCGACCGACGCCACCGCCCTCGCTCTGTGCCAGACGCCGATGGCGACGACGACCGCGACTCTCCAGACCCAGGCCGTCGCGATGATGACGGGCTACATGGGCGCGACCGGCCTCACGGTCGACCCGCTGGCGGTGACGGCGAACCCGCGCCAGATCACCCTGACCACGCACATGGTCTCGCCGGTCTTCTACAGCCGCATCACGGGCGTGACGGCCCCGCGCCCGGGCGGGTCGGCGCGCTGCGCCACCCCGGTGCCCAAGACCTTCGAGATTGCCCTGGTGCTCGACAACACCGGCTCGATGGCGGAATCGAGCGGCGGCCAGAGCAAGCTCCAGGCAGTGCAGACGGCGGCGACGAACTTCGTCGACTACGTCTACACCAACGCCGCCTTCGCCACCGGCACCAAGATCTCGATCGTGCCGTTCGCCGCCGCGGTCGCGGTCGACCCGGCCGCCTACCGCTATGCCACCTGGATCGACCAGAACGGCAAGTCGCCCTATCACTGGACCAACGTGATCGCACCGACCTCCGCCGGCTTCACCAACCGCTTCGGCCTCTTCACGGCGCTGCAGAGTGCCTACTCGGGCTGGGGCTGGGCCGGGTGCCTGGAAACGCTGCCCTATCCGCTCAACGTCCAGGACGGCGCGCCGACGAGCTCGAACCCAAGCTCGTACTACGTGCCAATGTTCGCGCCCGACGAACCGGGCGAGGGTAGCACGACGTATGCAGCCTATAACGGCAATTCCGCGTTCAGCTTCAACAGCTACATCGACGACTATACGAACGCCAACAGCTGTGCGAGCCAATCGCAGTCGAGCACCTCGTTCGCCGCCGCCGAGGGCCGCGCCTGCAAGTACGTCAACGCCCGCGACGCATCGCCGACCGCATCGAACAGCTATACCGGCATCCCGAATGGCCCGAATTTCGGCTGCACCACCCGCCCGCTCCAGAGGCTGACCAGCAACACGTCGACGCTGAAGTCGCTGATCAACGCGATGGCGCCGCTCGGATCGACTAACATCCACGAGGGTCTGATGTGGGGCTGGCGGACGCTGTCGCCGAGCAGCGTCTTCGCCGATGGGGCGCCCTACGCGTCGAGCACGGTCAACAAGGTCATCATCCTGATGACCGACGGCGCCAACAGCTGGGCGACGAACGGCTACTCGCCATTCAACCAGTCGATGTACTTCGCTGCCGGCTACTTCCAGAACGTCGACGGTTCGACCCCGAATCCGCGCCTCCCGCCCGGCAACCAGAACGTCACGAACGCCACCAATTCCCGAGCTGCCCTCGACGCGCTGACGGCCCTGGCCTGCAGCAACGCCAAGAGCGCCGGCATCTCGATCTACACGATCGGCTTCAGCGTGCCCTCGGACCCGATCGACAGCGCCGGCCTGAGCCTTCTGAACAACTGCGCATCAACGTCGACGCAGGCCTTCGTCGCCAACGACTCGTCGAGCCTGATCTCGGCCTTCAACCAGATCGCGGCCAGCATCGGCACGCTGCGGCTGACGCAGTAAAATGAACGGACCGGCTTCGGCCTTGGTAGTTAGGCTCGGAAGGTACACCCTGTGAGCCTACCCGCGGGTTGGCACCGCGATATGGCTCAAAGGTGTTGTTTGACCCTGAGCCATGCGCTACGTCCTGAGCCATAGATTTTGAGCCATGGCGGGCGGGATGTCGGTAATCGGGTATGTTAGGGTCAGCACCGGCGACCAGAGCGTCGAGGCACAACGGCACAGCATCGGTCTGATCCACAAGGTCGAGGATTGGTTCTGCGACGAAGGCGTGTCCGGGGTCGTGCGCGCGCTGGATCGTCCGGGCTTCTCGGCTCTCCTCAAGTACACTCGCAAAGGCGACACCCTCATCGTTGGCGCCGTCGATCGCCTGGGTCGTGACACCCTCGATGTTCTAGGAACCGTTAAGGCGCTTCAGGCCAAGGGCGTGGCGATCATCAGCCTGCGCGAGGGCTTCGATCTCTCCACCCCAATCGGGAAGGCGATGCTCACCATGCTGGCTGCCGTGGCTGAGCTAGAGCGCGCCAACATCAAGGCGCGTCAGATGGCCGGCATTCAGCGTGCGAAGGCCGAGGGTAGGGCATTCGGTCGGCAGAAGGCGATCGACGATGCATCGGTGATGACCTGGCGGAAGGACAACGGAGCCAGCATCGCGAGCACGGCCGCGCAGTTCGGGATCTCGCTAGCCAGCGTGAAGCGGGCATGCCGGCCAGCAGTCGCCTGACCGCCATCATCTATCGCTCAGAGCCGCCTAGGGTGGTGCAGGCCACACTTGAAATTATGGAGGGCGGCTCGCGCAATTAATTGCATGCCCACCTTACCCTTTCCAAGGACGTTCGTGGCGCTACGACGCCGTAGGTCCGGGTTGGGTCGGAAGCGGTTGCAGCTGCGAGTGCAGGCCGGAGATCAGCGGTACAGTCCCTCCGCCTGGAAGCGCGTGAGCAGCCCGCCTGCCTGCTCTTGGGCTGCAACGCCGTCGTCCTGCTTCTCGAAGCCATGCTCGCACATCGGCCTCAGCTTTCGCGTCGCCCGATCCATCGCCGAGTCCTCCCACAGGATCAGAACCTCGCGGTCGGTGAGATCCTTGAGGAAGCACCAGAGCATCAGCATGAGGCTCAGTGCCGGGCGTTCGTGCCAGTCGGCCGTCATCAACCGCTTGAGGCGTTCGAGGCGACGTATGAGTGCCTGCCTTTTGGAGGGCGTCAGATCGGCAAACGGCTCCAGACAGGCAGTCCTCAGGTTCCTGCGCAGTTCGGCGACATCTGCCTCGGCTCTCGCGACGAGGTCCGGATCAGCTGGAACGAACACGTTCGGCGCCCCCGTAAGCGCATAGAAGAGATAGGCGGGAACTGCGAGTTCGATCCTTTGGCGGTCGGTCAGGAGAAGCATCGGGGCACTTACCGAACCTACCAGCA
>NZ_JAKSYQ010000089.1:0-82405 GCF_022829665.1 Methylobacterium sp. E-041
GGCCGTAATCGGCTACTCCGAGATGCTCGAGGAAGAGGCGGAGGAGCTCGGTCAGGAGAGCCTCCTCAAGGATCTCGGAAAAATCAAATCGAACGCCCAGCACCTCCTCGGCCTGATCAACGACGTGCTCGACCTGTCGAAGGTCGAGGCGGAGAAGATGGAGCTCTACCCCGAGGACATCGACGTCGCCGCCTTCGTCATGGACGCGGCCGCCACCGTCGAGGCGCTCGTCGGGAAGAAGGGAAACGTCCTCGTGCTCGACGTGGCCGATGGCGTCGGCCGAGCCCGAACGGACGCGGTGAAGCTGCGCCAGTGCCTGTTCAACCTGCTCTCGAACGCCGCCAAGTTCACCGAGGGCGGCACCATCACGCTGGAAGCCGGGCGCGAGGCGGGTATCCGCGGCGGCTGGCTCCAGTTCACGGTGCGGGATACGGGCATCGGCATGAACCCGGAGCAGGTCGGGCGCCTGTTCGAGCGCTTCACGCAGGCCGACGAGAGCACCACACGCAACTATGGCGGCACCGGTCTTGGATTGGCTCTAAGCCGCGCCTTCGCCCAGTTGCTCGGCGGCGACATCTCCGTGACGAGCGTCGAGGGCGAGGGAACGAGCTTCACCCTGCGCGTGCCGGCGGTGGCACCGGACCGGACGGTCGATGTCGCGCCGGATGCCGTACCGGAGAACGGCGAACGCATGGATGACTTGGTGCTGGTGATCGACGACGAGGCATCCCAGCGCGAGCTCATGACCCGGTTCCTCGAACGCCAGCGCTTTTCCGTGCGCACGGCGGCGGACGGGCGCACCGGCCTCAACCTCGCCCAGTCGCTCAAGCCCCGCGCCATCCTCCTCGACGTCATGATGCCCGAGATGGACGGCTGGTCGGTGCTCGCCGCTCTCAAGTCGGATCCCGAGACTGCCGGCATCCCGGTGGTGATGGTGAGCTTCGTTGCCGACGCGACGCTCAGCGCCTCGCTCGGTGCCATCGAGGCGGTGCCGAAGCCGGTGGACTGGGCGCGCCTCCGGACGATCCTGGATCAGTTCCGGGCAGCGGACGGCGACGTCCTCGTGGTCGATGACGACGCGGACATGCGGCACCGCCTACGGACGGCCCTCGAACGCAACGGCTGGAGCGTCCGCGAGGCCGGCGACGGCCGCGAGGCGCTCAAGCAGGTCGGGCTTGGCGTGCCGCGCCTCGTCCTTCTCGATCTCACCATGCCGGTGATGGACGGGTTCTCGTTCCTTGACCGCTTGCGAAGATTGCCGGGTTGCGCCGATGTGCCGGTAGTGGTCCTCAGCGCCCGGGACGTCACGGCCGAGGAGCGGGACCGGTTATCAGAAGCCGATCGCGTTTTGCGAAAGGGAGATTCCAGTCTCCAGGACATCGCCACCGAATTGCGCAAGCTCGACAACCGTCAGACCAGCAAGTCGGCCTAGAATATCCGATCGATCTGCCGTCCCTAGAGTTTTTCAGTTAAACCATGAGGTCTTGGATCGCCGCAACAATCCTGCATCCTACGAACCGCCTGCCAGTGAGCAAGATTAACTGACCCAGATCACTGAAATGGCGCAGAGAATATCCACTGTCGGGTGCCTCCTACATCCCTTGTTGCATCCGTGTGGAGTTGGATGCGGAACGTCCGCTTCCGGGTAAACCTGCAACGAGCGCCTGTGGGGCTTTGCGGATCCGATACCACGTCTCACAGCCTAGCAATATCTAAGCACTTTAATGTCGGAGGGCAGCGTGAAGCGCCTTCGGCAGGGTCGGTGGGAGTGTCTTCTCGCCTCGTCGGCATAGGCAGGCGGTCCGCTCGCGATGTTAGGGTAGGCCCCCAACGGCTCCATCCTTGTCCGGCCGCCGTCGAGGAGCCAGCGTACGGGACGAACGTAAAGCAGCAGATGTTCGAGCGCCGCCACGGTGCGGTCAAAGGGTGCCGGACCGGACCCCGGCACGGGCCGGCCCATGCCAGCCGCCTCGATCAAGCTGCGTCGATCCCGGCGGCCGAGGCACCACCCGGCGTCCGCGGCGCGGCCGGCGGATCGCGATCCGGGCCCGCGCCGCGGGACCGGCGCCACGCCCCGACGATCCTGCCTGCTCGCGTTTCAGGCCCCCTGCAGAGCCGCCTTCACCTTGGCCGGGGTGAACGGCACGGACCGCACGCGTACGCCGGTCGCGTCGAAGACTGCATTCGAGACCGCCGCCGGCACGATGGCGGCGGACGGCTCGCCGGCGCCCCACGGCTTCTCGGTTGGCCGGTCGATCAGGTCGATCACGACCTCGGGCACGTCCGGGAAGGTCAGGATCGGGTAGCTCGACCAGTCGAGGCTCGTCACGGCGCCGCGATCGAAGGTGACCTCCTCCAGCAGCACCCGGCTGACGGTCTGGATGACATTGCCGTCGAGCTGGTTGCGCACGCCGTCGGGGTTGATGATCTGCCCGCAATCCTGGACCACGAAGAAGCGCGGCACGCGCACCTGCCCGGTGCTGCGATTCACTTCGACCTCGGCCACGCCCGCTACGTAGGTGCGATTGAGTTCGTACTTCACGTAGGAGATCCCGCGGCCGCGCAGCACGTCGCCCGCGGCGTCTTTCACCGGCGAGGGGCGCGCCCGCCACATGGCGAGTTCGGCAACCCGCTTCAGCACCTCAATGCCGCGCGGATCCTTCAGCGCCCGCAGGCGGTACTCCAGCGGGTCGGCGCCGGCTGCCGCCGCGCACTCGTCGAGGAAGGCCTCGTTGGCGTAGGTGTTCTGCATCCGCCCGGGGGTGCGGATCCAGGAGGGCCGGAACGGCGTCGAGGCCAGCCGGTGGCAGACCGTGCGCACGTTCGGAAAGGCGTAGGGCAGCGCCGAGTTGCCGATGATGTTGCCCGGCGCCATCGTAGTCTCGTGCGGCAGATCGGCCAGCGAGGCCGCCACCAGCGGCACGTTACCGGCCGCCCCCTCCGGGATGTGGAACTGGGAGGACCAGGCGGTGACGTTGCCCTGCGGGTCGAGCCCGGCCTTCAGGTCGATCAGGGTCGGCGGTCCTTTCGGATCCCAGCCGTGCTCGTCGGCGCGCGACCACTGGACCCTCACGGGGCGGCCGACCGCGCGGGCGAGAAGGGCGGCGTCGCCCGCCGCGTCCTCGTGGCCGTTGCGGCCGTAGCAGCCCGAGCCCTCGACGTAGATGCAGCGCACCGCCTCCGGCGCGAGGCCGGTCATCGCCGCGAGCTGCTTGCGCAGGGCGTGCGTCATCTGCGAGGCCGTCCAGCAGGTCAGGAACCCGTCCTTCAGCTCTGCGATGGCGCAGGACGGCCCGATCGAGCCGTGGGTATGGATGGCGAAGTCGTACGTCGCTTCGAGCTTCCGGGCCGCCTGTCCGAGCGCCGCCTCGGCATCGCCCGTGCTGCTCGTGACGTCGTCCTTGGTGACCTTCGTGGCGCGCACGTGCTGCCAGAGCTTGCCCTGCTCGGGCAGGCCTTCCCATTCCGACCACGTCGCCTTCAGCTGCTTTGCGGCCTTCACGGCCGCCCACTCCTTCTCGGTGACGATGGCCAGGAAGTTACCCTGGCGCACGACCTTGATCAGTCCTGGGATGTCCGCGACCGAGGCCTCATCCACGCCCTGCAGATCCGCCCCGATGGTCGGGGGACGGACCACCCGCGCATGCACCATGCCGGGCACGCGATAATCCTGCATGTAGGTGAAGCGGCCGGTCATCTTCTCGGGTATGTCGACCCGCGCCACCGGCTTGCCGACGAGGGCGAACTGAGCCGGATCCTTCGTCTTGACCGCCGGATCGACCTTGAGGTCGAGGCGCCCATCCTTCACGAGATCGGCGTAGGAGAGGCCCCGGCCGCCAGCTTTCGGCCGGACGGTGCCGTTCTCGCTCACCAGCTCGTCGGCCGGTACGCCGAGGCGCTCGCTGGCCATCTGCACGAGGCGTGCGCGGGCCGTCGCCGCCGCCTGCCGGATTTCGACGCCGCCCTTCTGGATCGAGAGGCTCCCGTAGGTCGGTCCCTGATCCGGCGTCAGCGCCGTATCGCCCTGGACGACGGTCACGCGGTCGAGCGGCAGGTCGAGTTCCTCAGCCGCGATCTGCGTCAGGGCGGTCTCGACCCCGGTGCCGAGATCCACCTTGCCGGAGAAGATCGTGGCGTGACCGTCGGCGCCGAGCGCCAGGAAGCTGTCGACGCGGTCCGGGGCGACGGGCTTCGCGAAGCCGTTGGTGGCGACCGGCGCGAAGCTCTGGGCGCTGGCGCCGCGGCCGGACAGCGAGAAGCCGACCACGAGGGCGCCGCCCTGGAGGAGCAGGCTGCGGCGGGAGAGGGCGGGTGCGGTCATGACAACAACCTCTGTCAGAGTGTGCCGGCCGCGCGCTGGACGGCGCGCACGATCCGCTGATGGGTGCCGCACCGGCAGAGATTCTGGGCGAGCGCCTGCCGGATGGCGGTCTCGTTGGGCTTCGGCGTCTCGTTGAGCAGGGCGGCCGACTGCATGATCATGCCGTTGATGCAGTAGCCGCATTGCGCCGCCTGCTCGACGATGAAGGCCGCCTGCACCGGGTGCGGCTTGTCCAGGCTGCCGAGCCCTTCGAGCGTCACGATCTTGGCCCCCGCCCTTAGGCTCGAGACCGGGGTGATGCAGGAGCGCACCGCCTGCCCATCGACATGCACCGTGCAGGCGCCGCACTGGCCCAGCCCGCAGCCGAAGCGCGGCCCGTGCAGGCCGAGATCATCGCGTAGCACGTAGAGGAGCGGCGTATCGGGGTCGTCCACGCTCACGGGCGCCGCGCGCCCATTCACGTCCAGCGACATCAGCTGCACCATCGGGCATCTCCCTGGAACCATTCTCGGGTGCTCGGCCTATACCCGGCGTAGACCCGGAGCAACGCGGCGGCGTGACAGCGATTCCCATTCGCTGCAGGAAGCCGTGCTGCCCCCGGCGCCGTCAGGGAAGCGCATGCCCTCGCAGAACCGCAGCCGATGCATCCTCGCTCTCGTCCTCGCGCTGTCCGCGGGCCCCGCAGGGGCCGCCGAGCGCCTCGCTCAGGATTGGCCCGAGCCGTCCCGCAAGGCCGCTGAAGCCGTTGCTGACAAGTACGGCGCACCCCAGGAGCAGACGGCGACACTGCTGATCTGGCACCGCAACGGGCCTTGGATCCGGACGGTGGTGCACAAGATGGGAGCCGAGCACGATTTCCCGGCCAAGCACAACGACGTGTTAGAGCAGAGCTTGCCCTACAAAGTCCCGCTCAATTTCTTCAGCGCGGTCGCCACCTTCAACGGCAGCGTCATTCCGGACCGGACGCGAGGCACGCTCACCGCCTACGGCGCTAGCGAGGCCGAGAACGTCCTGAGCCTGAACCTGGCCCGGGCGGTGGTGCGCGGCGAGCTCACGGCGGAGCAGGCACGTGATAAGGAAGTTGCGGCTGCGCAGGAGTTGGCGAACGGACAGGAGCCGGACCTCGCGGCCAAGCTCTCGCTCGATCAGCAACAGGAGGGCGACGCCTCCGACCCAGACACCGCGATGATCCTGCCGCCCAGCCAAAAGCCATAGTCCGGAGTACGCGGCCCTCTGCTCTGGCAACGCGTTGATCCATGGGCGCCCGCTGCCTCGATCTCAGATTCTCATGCCGCGCAGTTCTCGACACTCTACCCCATGCGTTGAATACGGTGGTGAAGGCTGGAGCGCCCTGTTCTAATCCGCGCACGTCGGCCGCCGCATCCTGCCGGCCGGGCATCGGGGCATCCGCGATCTCCCGGCGAAACGGCGCGATCCAGTCGTGAAGTGGCCGCCGCGCGCTGGACCGGCTCGTTTGAGGCCGACGCTCGGGACTGTGCGTCAGACGCTTAGAACGATCTTTCCGAGAGGCTCGTTTTTCCTCATGCGGGCGAGCATGATCGGCGCCTCGGCTAGCGCGTAGCGGCTGTTGAATGACTGATGGAAACTTCCGGCTACCATCGCCGGCCACAGGTCGGTTCGGACGCGCACGGTGCGCTTCATCAAGCCCTGCGAGCAGAGCCTACTGTGGTTGGCAGCGGGGGGCGATGCAGCCTCGCCCTGCATGAGCGTTGTTGTCGAGGTTCGCTGCAGAGAACGTCGACGTTTGCGGCGAACCTACTTTGGAGCGGACCAGCGGCTTTCGGCCAGCATCGGCCGCCGCAGACCGCCTGCCTGAGCGTTTCAGACGGGTGGGATGCGGAACGTCCGCTTCGGATCGCCGTGCCGAACTGGCTGAGCATCATCTTTAGGCATCAGGTTCCTCGCGGCGTTCGCTCACTCCGGCGAGAGCAGGTCCGGCAGGCGCGAGAGATCCTTGAGCGACGCATGCGGTGGCCATGCAAGGTTCGGCGGTTCGCCCACCCGGTCGATCCACACGGAGCGGATTCCGAGCTCGTGGCAGACCTTGAGGTCGGTGAACTGCCCCATGCCGACATGGATGGTTTCCTCTTTCCGCACGCCCATGGTCTTGTAGGCGTGTAGGAAGAGCCCGTGATCGGGCTTATAGGCATGGGCCTGCTCGGCCGTGACGACGAAGTCGAGCGGCACTCCGATGGCCGCGACGGTGCCTGCGATCAGGTCGTCGTCCGTGTTGCTGATGACCGCCAGCCGGTAGCGTGCGCGGAGACGGTCGAGCGCCGCGGCAACCTCGGGGTGCGGCTCGATACGTCCCAGGACCCTCAGCAACGTGTCGCCGTCCTCGGGCTTGGCCGTATGGCCGGCATCGGCGAGGGCCTCGGCTAGGGCGGATCGCAGGATCGACTTGTAGTCGCGGAATTGCGGACGCTTCTGCCGCTCTACCGCAGCCTCTCGCAATCGATCGGCCAGGATGGCCGCTTGCTCCTGCGCATCGGCTTCCGGGAGGCGACGGGCAAGGATCGCGTGGGCCGCCGACCGGACGGCGTCATGCCACCGGACCAAGGTGCCGTAGCAATCGAAGGTGATGACCTTCGGCATCGGTTGAAGCTGCAGCATGATCGGTCCCACCGGGCGAGCCAAGTAGAGTATCCCCGCCTGCAACGCCTGGCGTCCACCCCCTCGAAGATCTGTAGCGCGCGTACGGCTCGGGCGAATGCCACGTTTGTCTCGAACAGGCAGTGCCAAGCATGACAGCCGGCGGGAAGCGGTTTTCCCGCCGGTTCGGCGAATTCACGCGGTGCCGTTGCCACCCGTCGCGCCGTAGACCTCGCCGGTGACGTAGCTCGCCTCCTGGCTGGCCAGGAAGACGTAGACCGGCGCGAGTTCCACCGGCTGGCCGGGGCGGCCGAGCGGCACCTCAGATCCGAACTTCTCGACCGCCTCCTGCGGCTGCCCGCCCGAGGGCTGCAGCGCGGTCCAGAACGGGCCGGGCGCCACCGCGTTCACGCGGATGCCTTTTTCGATGGACTGCTTGGCCAGCGCCTTCGTGAACGCGATGATGCCGGCCTTGGTGGTGGCGTAGTCGACCAGGATCTTGGGTGGGTTGTAGGCCACGACCGAGGCCGTGTTGATGATGGACGCGCCGGCCGGCAACAGGGGCATCGCCGCCTTGGTGATCCAGAACATCGCGTAGAGGTTGGTCTTCAGCGTCCGGTCGAACTGCTCGTCCGTGATGTCGCCGATGTCCGTCTGGTTGGTCTGCTTGCCGGCGTTGTTGACGAGGATGTCGAGACCGCCGAGCTCGACCACGGCCTTGTGCACCAGGGTGTCGCAGAACGCCTTGTCGGTGATGTCGCCGGGCAGCAGCACCGCCTTGCGGCCCTCCGCCTCGATAAGCTTCGCCACCGCCCGGGCGTCCGGCATCTCGGCCTCGACGAAGCTGAGCGCCACGTCCGCGCCCTCGCGGGCGAAGGCGATGGCGGCCGCGCGCCCGATGCCCGAATCGGCGCCGGTCACCAGGGCCTTGCGTCCGGCGAGGCGGCCGTGGCCCCGGTAGCTGGTCTCGCCGTGGTCCGGCTTCGGGTCCATCGCGCCGGCGAGGCCGGGCGCCTCCTGCGGTTGCCGCTTGAACGGCGGCTGCGGGTATTGGGTGCGCGGGTCCTGCATCTTGAGGCGGTGGTCGGAGGCGTCGGTCATGAGGTTGTCCTGGCGCGCCGGTTTCGTACGGGACAGCCCGTGCGGCGCGCGTGTCGGGTGATGCTGTCCGGGAACTTCGGAAATCGGCCCCGCCCCCGGATGTTCCGGCCCCTGCGGCCATGCGGACGCCTCCGGGACCTCGCCTAGGCCGCTTCGCCCCGCCTGTCCCCGAGCGCCGCCAAGGCCTCGTCGGCGGCCCGTATCCCGCTGTCGTGGGCTCCGTGTGCAGTGGTGAAGTCGAAAGGATGCGTCGCCTCGCCGGCGAAGAACAGGCGGTCCTCGAATGGCCGGGCCAGCCGCGCCCGCGCATCGGATCGTCCCGGCAGGGCGCAACTATACGCCCCACCGATGGACGCCATCCGGCTCCAGGACGTCGCCGCGAGGGGGCGGATGGCCGACGCCACGTCACTGCCGAACAGGGCGCCCAGTTCGGCCGACACGTGGGCGAAGCCGGCGGCCGGGCCCCCCTCCGCCACGATACGGGCGCCGTCGCCCCCGAGGAACGCCTCGATCACCGGCCATCCGTTCGGTCGGATCGAGTAGGCAGCCGACCTTGGGTCGTGCAGGTTGCCGTAGGCATGCGAGTCCGGCTCGAACGCTGCGTTATGCCTGATCTCCAGGAAGATCTTTTCGTTGCGGCCCAGCGGCAGGGCGGCGGCCGCCTCGCGCCAGGGTTCGGTCCCGGCGGGAAGGCGGATCGCGTCGCCGGCCAGGACCGCGGTCGAGATCGTGAGGATGGCGGCCCCGGCGCGGATGGTGCCGGCGCGGGTGGTCACGGCGACGCCGTCCGTCGTCAGGTCGATCCGGTCGGCGGGGGTGGCGAGCCGCAGCGTCGTCGTGGACGGCAGGCTGGCAGCGACCAACGTGCCGTAGCCGGACGGCAGATGCCAGTTCCGGCCCGTCGAGGCATCGTCGTAGGCGAGGTAATCGGTCGCGGAGATCTGCTCGGGCGCCATGCCGCTCATGAAGCCGGCGATGGCCCGCGCGTAGGCGTTCCAGGGGCCGCCCGGCTGAAGGGCGTCGCTGGCCCGGTCGCTGCCCGCCGCGACGATGCGGAGCCGGTCTTCCCAGTCGCCGTACGCCCTTTGCGCCGCCTCTTGTGCGTGCTCATCATGCTCGATGCCCGGGTGGGCCTTCGCCCATGGCGGTTCGCCTCGGTCGACCGGGAAGCCCGATGCCTCGGCGATGCCGACCCATGCATTTCGTTCGCCGGAGTGGAGCCATTCGCAACCGAGGTCGAGCGGGTACCCTCCGATGTCCTGCGTCCACGCGCGGCCTCCAAGGCGCGCAGATGCCTCAAGCAGCAAGGCCGATGAGCCTTGTGCCGCGAGCCGCCGGGCGGCACCGATGCCGGCGGCGCCTCCCCCTACGATGATGACGTCGAACGCGCTGCCCATTGGGGGCAAGGTGAGGTCTGCCGACACGACTTCCAAGATAGCTGCGCCGGTTGCACTCAACGTCGTCTGCACACCCGCGGCTCATTGAACTTCAGACGGCGACCCCGCCGTCCTCCGGGCTGGGCGTCCGCCTCCGGCGCCCTCGCTCACGGATCAACCGTTGCGGTACATTCGCTCGTCGATGGCGCCTCCCCTGACCGTCTCGGGCGCCAGGCCTGCACGTGCTCGCCGGCCTCGTGAACCAGGTCCGCGCCGATCCGCAGGGTGATGTCGCTCACGTGGATCGCCTTGCGCTCCGGCAGGATCTCCCGGATGACCCGACGACAGAAATGGCCTGCCCCCTGAAAAGTGGTCCTCCCTGAGGTATGGCTTCGAGCCATGTGGAGGATGTTGTCATGGGACGGAAAAATCATACGGCTGAAGAGACCGTCGCCAAGCTGCGCCAGGTTGATGTCTTGGTCTCGCAAGGCCGTAAGGTCGCCGAAGCAATCCGGTCGATCGAGGTGACGGAGGTCACGTACTACCGCTGGCGTTTTGAGTACGGTGGCTTGAAGGGTGATCAGCTCAAGCGGCTAAAATCTTTGGAGACGGAGAATCAGCGGCTTCGTCGGGCGATCTCCGATCTGACCTTGGAGAAGCTGATCCTGAAGGAGGCAGCCTCGGGAAACTTCTGAGCCCGGCTCGCCGCCGGGCGTGTGTCGACTACGTCGTTGCCGAGCATGGCGTATCGGAACGCTTCGCTTGCCGTGTCCTGGGCCAGCATCGTTCGACCCAACGCAAGGCCGCCGTGGTGGTCGAGGACGAAGCTGTTCTGACGGCTGCGATCGTCGCCCTGGCGCTGCAGCATGGATGCTACGGCTATCGTCGGGTTACGGCCTTGCTCCGGCGTGACGGCTGGACGGTGAACGTGAAGCGGGTCGAACGGATCTGGCGCCGCGAGGGCCTCAAGGTTCCCGCTCGCCAGCCGAAGCGGTCGCGGCTCTGGCTCAACGACGGCTCGTGCCTGCGACTGCGGCCGGAGCGACCTGACCACGTCTGGTCGTATAACTTCGTCGAGCACCGCACGCACAACGGGCGCAAGTACCGGATGCTGAACGTGATCGAGGAGTTCACGCGCGAGTGCCTCACCATCCGCGTATCCCGCAAGCTGAAGGCCCTCGGAGTGATCGACGTGCTCTCGGATCTGTTCAGCCTGCGCGGTGTGCCGGGTCATGTCCGCTCGGACAATGGACCTGAGTTCATCGCTCGATCTGTCCGAGACTGGATCGCAGCGGTCGGATCAGCAACGGCCTACATCGAGCCAGGCAGTCCGTGGGAGAACGGGTATTGCGAGAGCTTCAATGCGAAGCTGCGCGATATACTTCTCGACGGCGAGGTGTTCTACACCCTCAAGGAGGCCTGCATCGTGATCGAGCAATGGCGGAGGCACGGCAACACCCTCCGACCGCACTCGTCGCTCGGCTATCAGCCGCCCGCGCCGGAGGTCGTCATCTGGCCAACCGAACCGAGCAGCTCAGCGCCGCTCGCACAACCCGCCATCGTCACGCGACCGACGATGCACTAACTTCGAACCTGGGCCACAGGATAGGGGCAGGCCAGTCCACCGGCGCACCTTGCTGGAGAACGTATAGAAGGTTTTCTCGGTCGGCGCCTGATCCGTCTTCCAGCCTCAGAATTTACTCCGGGCTCGGTGCCTCGATCCTCTCCTGCTTCGGCCGAGACACGGCCTCCGTTCGAAGGTCTCCCTTCGGCGGGGGCGAGGGTGTGGGTCGGGTATTCCCGGAGTGCCGGTCCTTGATGATGGTCATCACCTCGAGTTCGGCTTCGACGAACGCCAGATGGAGACGACGATCCCCTGGCGATCCGAACGCGATGTTCAGTCCGGCATCGAGCACGGTCATCATCGCATCGAAATCGAAGTGCGTGGCGGTGCAGTCGCCGCGCGCGTTGGCATCGCGCAACTCGGCCTCCCGCAACGCGATCTCCCGCCCGAGTGCGTCGAACCCTTCGCGACTGAGGGGGTCGGCGCCCCGCCGCCGCGCTTCCTCCGAGGCGAGCTTGCGATGGCGGAACGTCGCGACCAGACCCTGAAGAACCGTGTCGTCGAGGTCCGAGAGTTTCGGCTGAGCGCTGAGAGCCAAACGGCGCTTCGCCAAGCGGACGAGTGTGTCCGCCTCGCCATCCAGCCGGCGGGCCCGATCGCGTGCCACGTCCGCGTCGCGGGTGCCGAGGCTGACCCAGAACTCCCGGCCGGCCCGCCTTCCCTTCAGCGAGACGGGCGCGCTTTCGTCGAAGATGCCAGGCCCCGCCGTTCCGAGCACGGCCGGCATGTCGGCGCGCAGCGCATCCGGGATGGTGCGACGGACATAGAAGATGCCCCGACGCTGGACGAGACCCACCATCTGCCTCTGGCTTCGTCGCACGCCCTCGTAGCAGGAGCGCGCTGAAAGCCCACGGCATCAGGAAGATACCGCTATCACAATGGCTTAAGGCTGATTTGGCGGAGAGGGGGGGATTCGAACCCCCGATGGGCTTGCACCCATGCCGCATTTCGAGTGCGGTACAATCAACCGCTCTGCCACCTCTCCGCGAGGTGCCTCGTCGAGACCGGCGGTGCCTAGCATGAAGCACCGCCGGATCACAAGCCGGAATGCGATCTTTCGATCGTCGTCGTCGGCGAAGGTCGCCGTGCGCCTCAGGCTTTCGCGGCAAGCGCCGCCGCGACGACCTGGGCGAAGGCGACCGGGTCGCGCGGGGTGTCGCCGTCCTGGATGCGGGCGAGGTCGAGGAGGGTGCCGGCGGCCGGGGCGACGGCGTCCTCCGGGCCTTCGGCCAGCGCGCGGATCAGCGGGTGGCGCGGGTTGATCTCCAGGATCGGCTTGCCGCCGCCGGCGGCGCGGCCCGCCCGGCGCAGCAGGCGCTGCATCTGGAGGTCGGGGCCGCTGCCGCCGGCGGCCAGCACCACGGCGCTGTCGACGAGGCGGTCGGTGGCGCGCACGTCCGAAACGTCCTCGGACAAGGCCGCCTTGATCTTCGCGACGAGGCCCTCGATCCCGGCCGGGGGCTCGCCCGCGTCGCCGTCGCCGGCGAACTTCGAGAGGTCGAGGGCGCCCTGCGTCACCGAGCGCAGCGGCTTCTCCTCGAAGCGCGCGAGCTGCTCGGGCCAGAACGCGTCGACGTGGTCGGAAAGCAGCAGCACCTCGAGCCCGCGGGCGCGGAAGCCTTCGAGCTGGGGCGAGCGCGCGAGGGCGTCGGCGTCGTCGGCGACGAGGTAGTAGATCGCCTCCTGGCCATCCTTCATCCGCGCGACGTAGTCGGCGAGCCCGGTCCAGCCCTCGACCGCGGAGGACTTGAAGCGCAGCAGCGGCGCGATCTCGGCCCGGCGCTCGTGGTCCTCGTAGATGCCCTCCTTCACCACCGGACCGAAATTCTCCCAAAAGGCCTGGTAGCCCTCGGCGTCCTTGGCCCGGCTCGTCAGCTCGGAGAGCACCCGGCCGGTGACGGCGCGGCGGATCTTGGCCAGCGCCGGCGTGGTCTGCAGCATCTCGCGCGAGACGTTGAGCGGCAGGTCCTCGGTGTCGACCACGCCCTGCACGAAGCGCAGCCAGGACGGCAGCAGCTTGGCGTCGTCGGTGATGAACATGCGCCGGACATGCAGGCGAACCTTGCTCTCGCGCTCGCCCTCGACCGCCTGGAACGGCTTCATCCCGGGCACGAACAGCAGCGCCGAGAACTCGAGCGCGCCCTCGGCGCGCCAGTGCAGCGTCGCCCACGGCTTGTCGAAGTTCATCCCGACCGAGCGGTAGAACTCCTCGTACTGCTCCGGCGTGATCTCGGATTTCGGCTTGCGCCAGAGCGCGGTGCCCTGGTTGGCCGATTCCTCCTTGCCGTCCTCGACGATGGCGATCGGCACGGTGATGAAGTCGGCCCATTTGCGCACGAGATGGTCGAGCCGGTAGCTCTCCAGGTACTCGTCGGCGTCCTCCTTCAGGTGCATCACGATCGTGGTGCCGGGTTCCTCGCGGGTCGCCGGCTCGAGCGTGTAGCTGCCCTGGCCCTCCGAGGCCCAGGTCCAGGCCTCGTCGGTGCCCGCGCGGCGCGAGGTGACGGTGACCCGGTCGGCGACCATGAAGGCCGAGTAGAAGCCGACGCCGAACTGGCCGATCAGGCTCGGCTTCTCGTCGGGCTTGGCCTCCGCCAGCGTCTGCGAGAAGGCCCGCGTGCCCGAGCGTGCGATGGTGCCGAGGTTGGAGGCGAGGTCCTCCTTGCTCATGCCAATGCCGGCATCCGAGACCGTCAGCGTGCGCGCCGGCTTGTCGGGGGTGATCCGCACCTTCGCGTCGGCGGGCAGCGCGCTCGCCGCCGAGGTCAGCGCCTCGAACCGGCGGCGATCCATCGCGTCGGCGGCGTTGGCCACCAGCTCCCGCAGGAAGATCTCGCGGTCGGAATAGAGGGCGTGGACCACGAGATCCAGCAGCCGCCCGACTTCGGCACCGAATTCGTGCCGCTCCACCGTCTCGCTCACGTTCGTCGCTCCACTTCACAAGGCGCCGCCGGACGAAGTGGACGTCGGTTCGTCGTCGGGCAGCGCATCAGGACAGGTCCGCGCGGCGCCCTATCCCGCAGGACCCGGGGCGCGGATGCGGTGGCGATATGCCGTCGCGGCCCCGCGAATTCAATGCTGTCGGCCCCCCGCGAGCCGCGCGGGCGGCGCACGATTTTTGCGTATCCTGCGCCGATCCGGCCTATCGATGCCGCACGGTCCGCGGGCCACGCCGTCCGGGGACGATTCGGGACCGACCACCACGCCATGAGCGGGCGCCAGCACATCATCCCGATCCGCCGGGACTACAACCGCCTCGTCGCCGACGAGACGCTGGAGGATTACGCGCTGCGCTTCACCGCCAAGAAGGCGCGGCGCTGGTCCGCGTTCCAGGTGGCGCAGACGGCGCTCGGCTCGCTCTCGTTCCTGGCGCTGGAGGCGATCGGCGGCACGCTGGTCCTGGCCACCGGCTTCCCCAACACGCTGGCCGCCGTCCTCGTCGTCGGCGTGCTGATCTTCGCCACCGCCGCGCCGATCACGATCTACGCCGCCCGCTACGGCGTCGACATGGACCTGCTCACCCGCGGGGCCGGCTTCGGCTATCTCGGCTCGACCGTGACCTCGCTGATCTATGCGAGCTTCACGTTCCTGTTCTTCGCCATCGAAGCCGCGATCATGGCCTTGGCGCTGCAGCTCTGCTTCGGCCTGCCGCTGTGGATCGGCTATCTCGCCTGCGCCGCGATCGTGATCCCGCTCGTCGTCTACGGCATCCGCCTGATCAGCCGGTTCCAGATCGGGACCCAACCCTTGTGGATCGGCCTCAACCTGCTGCCGCTGGCCTGCATCGCCTGGAAGGGCGACGCGCCGCTCGCGGCGATGCTCGCCTTCCCCGGCCTCGCCCCGGGCGCGGGCACCGGACTCGACGCGGCCCGCTTCGGCCTCGCCGTCGGCGTGCTGCTGGCGCTGCTGGCGCAGGTCGGCGAGCAGGTCGACTTCCTGCGCTTCGTGCCGGAGGCGAAGGGGCGGCAGGCGGGGCGGATCGACCGGCGCTGGTGGGCGGCGGTGCTGGCGGCCGGCGCCGGCTGGATCGTGCCGGGGATGCTCAAGATCCTGCTCGGCGCCTTCCTCGCGGTGCTGGCGATGGCGCACGGCGTCGCGCCGGAGAACGCCGCCGAGCCCACGCGGATGTACGCGGTCGCCTTCGGCTACGTCACGCCCTCGCGGGAGGCCGCGCTGCTCCTGATGACCGGCTTCGTCGTGGTCTCGCAGCTCAAGATCAACCTGACCAACGCCTATGCCGGCTCGATCGCGTGGTCGAACTTCTTCTCGCGGCTCACCCACAGCCATCCCGGCCGCGTCGTGTGGCTGGTGTTCAACGTCGCCATCGCGCTGCTCTTGATGGAGCTCGGCATCGACAAGACCATCGCCAGCACGCTGCCGCTCTACGCGGTCGTGGTCTCGGCCTGGGTCGGGGCGCTGGCGTCGGATCTCGCGGTCAACAAGCCGCTCGGCCTGTCGCCGCCCGGCATCGAGTTCAAGCGCGCGCACCTCTACGCCGTCAACCCGGTGGGCACCGGGGCGATGACGCTGGCGCTGCTCGCCGGCTACCTCGCCCATGCCGGCCTGCTCGGGCACGCCCTGCAACCGTTCGCGCCGCTGCTGGCGCTCGGCGTCGCGTTCGCGGCGGCGCCGCTGATCGCCTGGGGGACGGGCGGGCGCTACTACCTCGCCCGGACGCCGAAGGCCGACTGGGGTGACTCCGAGATCGTCTGCCGGGTCTGCGAGCTGCCGTTCGAGGGCGAGGACATGGCCCATTGCCCGGCCTATGACGGGCCGATCTGCTCGCTGTGCTGCTCGCTCGACGCCCGCTGCGGAGACCTGTGCAAGCCGCACGGCAAGCTGGAGGCGCAGGCGCAAGGCGCGCTCGGCCGGATCGTGCCGGCACGCACCGCGGCCTGGATCGGCGCGCCGCTCGGGCGCTACCTCGCCCTGATGCTGACGCTGGTCGCCGTGGTCGGCCTGATCCTCGGCATCGTCCATGCCGGGGCGACGCTGGAGCATCCCGAGCACCGCGCGGCGTTGCGGGCGGCGCTGACCAGCGTGTTCTTCATCCTGATCGTCATCCTCGGCGTCGTCGCCTGGCTGTTCGTGCTGGCCCACGAGAGCCGCCGCGTCGCGCAGGCCGAGACCCGGCGCCAGACCGCGCTGCTCGAGGCCGAGATCGAGGCGCACAAGGTCACCGACGCCAAGCTCCAGGCGGCCAAGGAGACGGCGGAAGCCGCCAACCTCGCCAAGAGCCGCTACGTCGTCGGCATCAGCCACGAGCTGCGCACGCCGCTCAGCGCGGTGCTCGGCTACGCGCAGCTGCTCGAAGGCGACGTCGCGATCCCGCCCGCGCGCCAGAACGGCATCCGGGTGATCCGGCGCAGCGCGCAGCACCTTTCGGGCCTGATCGACGGCCTCCTCGACATCTCGCGGATGGAGGCGGGCCGCCTGCAGATCCACCGCGACGAGATCCGCATCGCCGACGTGCTCGACCAGATCGTCGACATGGTGCGGCTGCAGGCGCAGGCCGCGGGCCTCGACTTCCGCTTCACCCGGCCCGAGATCCTGCCCGCGGTGGTCGCCACCGACGAGAAGCGCCTGCGGCAGGTGCTGCTCAACCTGCTCTCGAACGCGATCAAGTTCACGCAGAGCGGCCACGTCGCGCTCGACCTCAGCTACCGCAGCCAGGTGGCGGTGTTCACGATCCGCGACACCGGGCCCGGCATCCCCGAGGCCGACCTCGAGCGGATCTTCGAGCCGTTCGAGCGCGGCGCGACGCCGGCCGCCGCCGGCACGCCGGGGACCGGGCTCGGGCTCACCATCGCCAACCTGCTGGCGCAGGTGATGGGCGGCGAGATCTCGGTGACGAGCGAGCTCGGCCGCGGCACCGCCTTCCGCTTCCGCCTGATGCTGGCCTCGGTCTCGCGCCCCGCGCCGACGCCGCTTCCGCTGGCCGTCCCGGCCCGGGCCTACGGCGGCGCCCGGCGGACGGTGCTGGTCGCCGACGACGATGCCGGCCACCGCGCGCTGATGCGCGAGATCCTCGAGCCGGAGGGCCTCGTCGTGATCGAGGCCGCCGACGGGGCGGCATGCCTCGCCGCGGCGCAGGCGGATCGGCCCGACCTGCTGCTCCTCGACATCGCGATGCCGGGGCTCTCGGGCTGGGCGGTCGCCAAGCGGCTGCGCGAGACCGGGTTTTCCGGGCGGATCGCGATGATGTCGGCCAACGTCCACGAGATCAGCCCGATCCGCGGCGACGACGCCCCGCACGACGCGATCATCGCGAAGCCCTTCGACCTGCGCGACTTCCTCGAGCGGATCACGCAGCTGCTCGGCCTGGAATGGTCGGGCACGCAGGAACCCGAGCCCGAGCCGCCGCCGGCCCCGGGCACGCCGCCGCCGGAGGCGCCCGCCGGGCCGTCGCCGGAGCAGGTCGGCGACCTGCTGCGCCTCGGCCGGATCGGCCACATCCGCGGCATCGAGGCCAAGCTCGCCGAGATGGCGCAGGATGCGCGCGTGCCGGGCGCCTTCGTGGCGGAGATGCGCGGCCTCGTGGCGGATTTCGACATGCGGCGCTACCTGCGCATCCTCCAGGAGATGTCCGAGCAGGCCGTGGAGCGGACGGTGGATCGGGAAGGCCTCGCCTCGGATGCCTGAGCCGCAGCGCGACATCGTCCTCGTCGTCGACGATTCTCCCGACACCCTCAGCTTCCTCACCGAGGCGATCGAGCGCTCCGGGGCCACCGTGCTCGTGGCGGTGGCGGGCGACCTCGCCCTGGCGCTGGTCGACGAGATCACCCCCGACGTGATCCTGCTCGACGCGATGATGCCGGGCATGGACGGGTTCGAGACCTGCCGCCGCCTCAAGGCGAAGCCGCAGGTCGCGCACGTGCCGGTGATCTTCATGACCGGGCTCACCGAGACCGAGCACATCGTGAAGGGGCTGGGCGCCGGCGGCGTCGACTACGTGACCAAGCCGATCGCGCCGGACGAGATCCTCGCCCGCATCCGCGTCCACCTGGCGAGCGCCCGCGCCGCCCAGAGCGCGCGTGCGGCCCTCGACACCGCGGGCCGCACGCTGTTCGCCGTGGACGCGGCCGGCGCGGTGGCCTGGTGCACGCCGCAGGCCGCGCGCCTGCTCGCCGACCTCGCGGCCGATCCCGGCGCGTCGCTCGCCCTGCCGGCGACGAGCCGCGCCTGGCTGCGCGACGCCCTGGTCGGCGGCGCGGCGGCGCCCTTGAGCCTGCGCGACCGCGAGGGCCGCGCCCACGTCCTCAGCTTCATCGG
This sequence comes from Methylobacterium sp. E-041, assembly GCF_022829665.1. Lineage (NCBI taxonomy): Bacteria > Pseudomonadati > Pseudomonadota > Alphaproteobacteria > Hyphomicrobiales > Methylobacteriaceae > Methylobacterium > Methylobacterium sp. E-041. The sequence goes on from NZ_JAKSYQ010000089.1 coordinate 18,308, forward strand.
CCGGACCGGCGACGAGATCCTGCTGCGCCTCTCGCGGGACGACACCGCCGCGGGCCTGGACCGCCTGCGCGATCGGCTTCGCGTCACCGGCCGCGAGGCGGAGGTGCTGCTCTGGCTCTCGCGCGGCAAGTCGAGCCGCGACATCGGCGAGATCCTGGGGCTGAGCCCGCGCACGGTGACGAAGCACCTGGAGGGCATCTACGCCAAGCTCGGCGTCGAGAACCGCACCGCCGCCTCGGTGATCGCGGCGCGGCACCTGCAGGATCTGGGGTGAGCGACGCGGCGGCGACGTGAGACATTCGACGCAGCATCACCGCTTCGAGGCGGCCGCCCGTCCCCGAACGCAAAGGAACAAGGCCACCTGCGTGAGCGCCCGCGCCTGCGCCGCGGGATCGGGTCGGCCGTGCCGCGGGCGCGCCGCGTCGCGGGGCCGCCTCACCGCTGCCGCCGGCGGGATGTGGACGAACAGCACCGGGCAGGGCTCGGCCAGGGCGCGGAAGTAGCTGGCGTTGCAGAGGTAGCGCCCGGCATCGCGCGAGCGCCCCGCCGCCAGCCCGTGCCGGCGCAGGATCGCCAGGGCCTGGGGCGCGACGAAGGCACGGCGGGCCGGCGGTCCGTCCGGATCGAGGGTGAGGTGGGCGGACGGGCGCCCCGACGCATCGGGGTAGAACCGGCTCGCCCGGTTGCAGGCCCGCGCCTCCACGCGGATGCGCTTGGCCCGGGAGGCGACGCCGAGCATCAGCACCGCCGCGGGCGCCTGCGCCAGCGTCGGCACGAGCTGCGTGCCGATCGCGTCGTAGGTGGTGTCCAGCACCCGCACCCGCAGGGCGCGACCGAGGGCCGACCTGAGGCGGCTCGACCTTTCGAGGCGGCGCGCCAGCGCCGCGCTCGGGTTGCGCGGCATGCCGGGAAACGGGCCGAACCCGGTGATCAGAAGAACCGGCGATCCGCTGGAAGCCGCCAGGCTCAAAGCCCGATCAGCTCGGCGATGGCGGCCGCGCCCGCGGCCGGCGAGGCTTCGCCCTGCGCGACGCGGCCTTCCGCCTCCGCCGTCTGCTTGCGCACCTCCGGCGTGCCGACGAGGCGCTGGTGCAGGCGCTCGTGGACGAGCGCCCACATCCACTTCACGTCCTGCTCGCGGCGCTTCCTCGCGATCTCGCCGGTGGCGGTGAGCTTCTGGCGGTGGTCGACGACGCGGTCCCACATCGCGTCGAGGCGCAGGTTGTGGAAGCCCGAGATGGTGACCACCGGCGGCGTCCAGGTGGCGGAGGCCGGCGTCAGGATGTGGAGCGCCGCGCGGTACTCGCCGGCCGCGGCGTTGGCGCGCCGCTCCGCCTCGCCGTCGTCGGCCTTGTTGACCGCGATCATGTCGGCGAGCTCGAGGATGCCCTTCTTGATGCCCTGCAGCTCGTCGCCGGCACCCGGCAGCATCAGCACCAGGAAGAAGTCGGTCAGGTCCGCCACAGCCGTCTCGGACTGGCCGACGCCCACCGTCTCGACCAGGATCACGTCGAACCCGGCCGCCTCGCACAGCAGCATGGTCTCGCGGGTCTTGGCCGCGACGCCGCCGAGCGTACCCGACGAGGGCGACGGACGGATGAAGGCGTTGGCATCGAGGGCGAGGCGGGCCATCCGGGTCTTGTCGCCGAGGATCGAGCCCCCGGTGCGCGTCGAGGACGGGTCGACCGCCAGCACCGCCACCTTGTGGCCGGCGGCCGTCAGGTTGGCGCCGAGCGCGTCGATCGTCGTCGACTTGCCGACCCCGGGCACCCCGGTGATGCCGACGCGGATCGCCTGCCCGGTCTGCGGCAGAACCGCGTCGATCAGGTCCCGCGCCAGCGCCCGGTGATCGGCCCGCTTCGACTCGGCAAGGGTGATGGCGCGGGCGAGCGCGGCCCGGTCGCCGGCGAGCAGCCGCGTGCGGAGCGCATCGATGTCGAGGGAAGGAGGCGTCATCCGCCCTTCATGCCGGGGCGGGCGGCGTTCGTCGAGGGGCACGGACCGGGTCGGCCCGCGCCGATCGCGATCCCGGCATCAGCGCCGCCGGTGCCGGACAGGACGGAGGCGGCGGTGGCCAGGCCGATCGCGCGACGCGCCGGTGACGATCTGGCGATCGAAAGGGTTTCGCGCTGTGAACACGGCGGGTCCTTTTCCGATCGTGAGGCATCCCCCTGCCCTTCCGACCGCCGTATGCCGCCGCCGTTCAGGAGGAGGCTCCCGGCCGCCGCGCCGGATGCCCGCAATCCACCGGACGAACGGTCACGCTTACGCCCTGCCATGGTCATGATCCTGCGGCACAGGCTAGGTCTCGGAGCCGGACACATCGCCGTCTCCCCTCGTGCCGGACAGACCCGAGATCATGCTGCGCCAGCCTCCGACCCGCCGCGCCTTCGTCCGCCTCGGTGCCCTCGGGGGGGCCGCCGTGCTGGCGCCGTCCCTCGGGGGCTGCGTCACGGACAGCCTCTCGACCGGGACGGTCGCGCTGCCCGAGAGGCAGTCGGCCCTCGACGTGATGCCGGTCCTGCTCGTCGCCACCACGCGCAAGCCCGTCGGCAGCCCGCCCAAGCCCCCCTACTTCAACGCCGAGCGCGGACGCGGCCTGAGCTTCGCCGAGGTGCGGCTGTCCCCGCCCGACCGGTCGCTGCTCGGCAAGGTCTCGTCGGTGATCTCCGGCGACTGGACCATCGGCGCGGTGCCGAAGGTCGAGACCGGCCCCGGCGCGGCCAACGCCTTCGCGGAGGCCGCCCTCGGCCGCGACGTGCTGATCTACGTCCACGGCTACCGCGAATCGTTCGAGTCGGCCGCCGTCAGCGCGGCCCGGCTCTCGGACGGCATCCGCTTCCGCGGCGTCTCCGGCCTGTTCACCTGGCCGTCGGCCGCCGCGACCTTCGATTACGGCTACGACCGCGAGAGCGCGCTGTGGTCGCGCGACGCGTTCGAGGACCTGCTGAAGGCCCTCGCGGCGACCCAGAGCGCGGGCAGGATCAACATCGTCGCCCACTCGATGGGCACGCTGCTGACGCTGGAGACCCTGCGGATGCTGCGCGCCGAGGCCGGCGACGCGGCGATGAATCGGATCGGTGCCGTGGTGCTCGCCGCCCCCGACATCGACATCGACCTGTTCACGGGCAGCGTCGCCAAGCTCGGCGCGGACGTGCACAAGATCACGGTGATCTCGTCGACCAACGACCGCGCGCTCGAGCTCTCCGGCGCCATCGCCGGCGGCGTCGTGCGCGCCGGCGCCGCCGACCGCGACCGCCTGGAGGCGCTGGGCGTGCGCGTCGCCGACGCCTCGGATTACGGCGGCGGCCTGATCAACCACGACCTGTTCCTCTCGAACCCCGAGGTGCAGGGCGTGGTCAAGCGCGCGATCTCGCGCGGCGGCAGCGGGGCCTGAGCCCGGATCGTGATCCGGCCCCCGCGACCGCGGGGCGGCGGGCGTCCGCCGGGCCTCATGGGTCCCGACCCATACGACCAAGAATGAACGCTCCTCACCCCATCCGGGTCGTCATGGTCTGCGGCGGCAGCGGCTCCTCCGGCTCCTCGGCGGCCTCCGCGTCGAGGTGGTCGATCACCGCGACGGCGTCGGCCCAGACCCGGAAGCCGACCAGCGGGTTCGGGCCGAAGGTGTGGGTCAGCGGCACGTCGGCGGCGTCGCGCCCGTAGGCGACCATCACCCGGCCGATGCGCGGCGCATTGTTGCGCGGGTCGAACACGTGCCAGCGCCCGCCGAGATAGACCTCCATCCAGGCGCAGAAATCGCCGGCCGGGTGCGGCTCGGGCTCGCCGATGAAGCTGATGTAGCCGGTGCAGTAACGGGTCGGCAGGTTCAGCGCCCGGCAGAACGCCACCGCGAGATGGGTGAAGTCGCGGCAGACCCCGCGCCCGCCCTGGTAGGCGTCGAGCGCGGTGCGGTCGCGGTGGGCGAACTCGTAGCCGAAGGCGAGGTGGGCGTGGACGAAGTCGCACACCGCCTGCACCCGGGCCCAGCCGGGCGGCACGTCGCCGAACAGCCGCCAGGCCTCCTCGGCGAGCAGATCGGATTCGCAGTAGCGGCTCGGCAGCAGGAACAGCAGGGTCTCGGCCGGCAGGTCCTCGACGCGGTGCTGCTCGGCGTCCCGCTCGGCGGGATCGGGCAACCCGTCGTCGGCGACGACCCCGTCGGTGCCGATGGTGAACGCGCCGGCCGGCGCGATCAGGCGGCCGCACAGGTTGCCGAAGCTGTCCCGGTACGTCTCGACCGGCACCTCGGGATGGGTGACGATCGCATCGGGGGCCTCGAGGGCGTCGGCGCAGGAGGGATGCAGGTTGAGCATCACCACCATCGGCACGGGATAGGGGAAGGCGTAGCGCATCTCGCAGCCGAGCCTGATCCGCATCCGGGATGATCCTTCTTTCCTGGGCCGGCGCCGGCCACGCCATGCCGTCGCCGGGTCCAAGCAGGAGGCGGACCGCGGAGGGCTCGGACGGCGCGATAATTCGGGGTTGGCGGGTGTACCGTTCCCCCCTACAGCATCCCCGCGACCGGATTGAGAGCGGTGCGCGGAAGTTCCAGAGCTTTCTTGCGGCGCAGGCGCGAACGGCCCGGATGCGGGGCCTTCCGCAACCACGGTAACCAGAGGGAAGTCAGCGATGTTCACGCTCGAGATCGAGGGCAAAGCCGTGGCGGTCATCAACGGCGACGAGGAGACCGCGCGCGACCTCTTCACCTGCGACGGCTTCAAGGAAGACATCCAGAAGATGACGAGCGACGGCGCGCCGCTCTGGAACGGCACCTCGGAGCTCAAGATCCGCGCCGCCAGCGAGGACGAGATCGAGATCTTCGAGGACGCGCTGGCGGAGGACGACGGCGAGGGCGACTTCGAGGACGATCCGCGCCACGCCGCCGCCAACGACGCCACCACCGAAGAGGGCGAGGACGACGAGGACGAAGCCGACATCGTCTTCCTCCTCGACATCGACGAGGCCGACGCCCTCGATTCGTGACGGGTTCGGGCGCGCTGGCCCGCCGGGCACCGGGCTGCCGGGCCCACTGAACGCTCCGGCGCCCAGCTTCACGTCCCCCCTCCCCCCTCCGCGGGGGGAGGGAGAGCGCTTCGGGCGCAGCGTTCCCTAGGCCGAGAGCCACTCCGTCACGCCCGCCGCGGAACGGAAATCCTCCAGCGCCCGCACCCGCGCGTCGGGGAGCGCCGCGGCGGCCATCGTCGCGAGCGCGTGGCCGGGGCCGAGCTCGAGCACGGTGGTGGCGCCGTATTCCCGGCAGGCGTCGAGGCAGGCCGCCCAATCGATCGTGGTGGCGATCTGGCGCGCGAGCTTGTCGAGCCCGGCCGCGGCATCGAACACGGTGCTGCCGTCGAGCCCGCTGACCAGACGGGGCGCCGTGCGCGCCGGCTTGTCAGGAAGAGCCTCGCGCAGGGTTTTGCGGAAGCGGGCGGCGGCGTCCGCGAGGAGCGGGGTGTGCGACGGCGTCCGCACCGGAAGCAGCACCGCGCGCTGCGCGCCGGCCGCGAGGGCGTCGCGGCGGACGGCCTCCAATCCGCCGACCGCTCCGCCGATCACGACGCTGTCGGGCGCGTTCCGGATCGCGAGGTGGCAGCCCTGCGCGGTCGCCATCGCCGCGACCCGCGCCTGCGGCAGGCCGCGGATGCCGGCGAGGCCGTACCCCGAGCCGGAGGCCGCATCCATCGCCTCGGCTCGGGCCGCGGCGAGCGCCAGCACGGTCTCGGCCGAGAAGCGTCCGGCGCAGCCCCAGGCGGCCAAGTCGCCGATGCTGTAGCCGGCGACGATCCGGCGGCCGGGCGTCGCCTCCGAGAGGAGGGTCCAGGCGGCGAGCGCCGCGACGCAGCACAGGATCTGCCCGGTGCGGTTCTCGTTCAGGGCGTCGCCGCCGGCGCGTGCGAGGTCGCGCGGGTCGGCCTCGAGCAGCGGCCGCGCCGCGGTGAACACGGCCTGCGCCGCCGGCAGGTCGGCGGTGAGATCGAACATTCCGGGATGCTGGGCGCCCTGCCCCGAGCAGAGGATCGCCAGCGTCATGGGCGCGGCGCCTCGATCGCGTCCACGAACAGGGTCATCGCCAGCAGGTCGGCCGCGCCGCCGGGGCTGAGGTTGCGCGCGACGAAGGCGCGGTGGAGGTCCTCCGCCGCGGCGCGCCAATCCGACCGGCCGACGCCGCCGGCCGTGATGAAGCCGGCGGCGGCGTCGCGGGCGAAGGCGTAGCCGGCCTCGCCGCCGCGATGCAGCAGGTTCGTGTCCTCCAAAGTGGCGATGAGCGCGAGGCAAGCCTCGACACGCGCCGCCTCCGGATCGTCCGGCCGCAGGCACCGGCCGCGGTCGAGGGCCGGTAGGCCGACCCCGTAGAGGTGGGGGAAGCCGGAGGCCGCCTCGTGCGGCGCGCCGCCGACCCCGTGGCGGCGCCGGGCCTCGGCTCCGGGGGCGCGCAGCAGGACCGGGCCGTCGAGGATGGCGTCGCCGTAGCGTTGGCGGATCCGGACGCCGAGCCCTCCGGCGGGGATCGTCTCGCCGGTGAACGACCCGGCGGCCGCGCAGAGCAGCCCGAGGCCGAAGATCGCGCCGCGATGGGTGTTCACGCCCCCGGTCGCCGCGCGCATCGCCGCCTCGGCCGCGATGCCGATGCGGCGCAGCGCCGGCATTGTCGCCTCCTGGGCGCCGGCGGCCGCGAGGTCGGCGAGGTAGGGCTCGATCGCCGCCGCGCTCGCCGCGAAGGTGGCGGCGTCCATGTCGGCATGGCTGCCGCTGTCGACGCGGCTGACGAGGCCGGGCTTGGGGTAGGTGTTGAGCTCGAGCCGCAACGCGGTTGCGGCCACGGCCGCGAGGCGCCTGGCGCGCTCGGCGTCCCGCAGAGGCAGGCTCGGGCTCTTGGATCGTGCGGCTGTCGTCATGGCCTCTCGGCTTAGGGGACGGGGAAGGAGCGCCATCGGCTGGTGCCGCCCTCTATCGCCGCCTCGCCCGAATCCGGCAACCGCCACCGGCGCGACGGAAGATGCCGATGAACCTTGGCCCCGTCCGGTCGTTGCCGGTCCGATCCCCGCCCGCGTTCGGAGTAGCCCGCGATGCCCGATCTGAACAAAACCGCCGACACCAAATTGCCCGTCGATCCCAAGAAGTCCGTCGACGCGAAGTCGATCGTCGACGCCCTCGTCAAGGCGCGCGGCGGAGCCCTGGCCGGCGCGGCCCTGGGCGGCCTCGCGCTGATCGGCGGCCTCGCCTTCCGGGCGCTGCGCGGCGGCAAGCCGGACGAGGCGCAGACGACGGCGTCCCAGGACGTGCCGGAAGACGAGGCGCGCCTGATGCTGCGCGCGATGGTGGCGGCGACCGTGGCCGACGGCTTGGTCGACGCGGCCGAGCGGCGCCGGCTCGACGAGGCCGTCGCGGCGGCCGGCATCGATCGCGACGGGCGCGCCTGGCTCGAGCGCGAGCTCGCCAACCCGGCCGAGATCGACGAGATCGCCGACGCGGTCGACGATTCCGACGCCGCCGCCCGGATCTACGCCGCCGCGGCCCTGGCGATCGACCTCGACACGATGCAGGAGCGCCAGTTCCTCAAGATGCTGGCCGAGGCGCTCGACGTGCCGGCCGAGGCCGCGGCCCGCGTCGAGCGTGAACTCTCGGCCTGATCGTCGCGCCGCCGCACCTTCCGGTTGATGCCGGCGGGCGCGGCGGTGCTAGGTTCCGGCTGCGGCGCCACGGAAGACGGCGCCGCGGGGAACCGGGAACCGCATGTCCGAGGACAACACGACGCCGCCGCGGCGGCGTCTCGCCGCCATCGCCCTGATCGGGAGCCTGCTCGCCCCGCCCGCAGCGGCGGCCGAGCCCGCAGGGCCGCTGACGATCGCCCGGCAGGGCAGCTTCTTCGTCGGCGGCCGCAGCGTCGCCTCCGACACCCTCTCGACGCTGCCGGCCTACGCGCCCTCGGGCACGATCAGCGTCGACCAGGTCTACGTGCGCTACCAGATCCCGGTGGCGGCCAAGCGCCCGGCGATCGTCCTGATCCACGGCTGCTGCCTCACGGGCAAGACCTGGGAGACGACGCCGGACGGGCGCATGGGCTGGGACGAGTTCTTCGTCCGCGCCGGGTTCCCGACCTACGTGATCGACCAGGCCGGTCGCGGCCGCTCGGCGGTGGACCCGTCCAGGATCAACGCGGTGAAGACCGGCCAAGCGGCGCCCGAGACGCTGCCGCCGGTGGTGTCGGCCGGCCAGGAGCCGGCCTGGGCGATCTTCCGCTTCGGCCCGAAATATCCGGAGGTGTTTCCCGGGATGCAGTTCCCGCTGGAGGCGCAGGCCGAGTTCTGGAAGCAGATGGTCGCCGACTGGGCCGCGACCCTGCCGACCCCGAACCCGACCGTGCCGGCCCTGTCCGAGCTGGCCAAGACGATCGAGAAAACCGGGCTCGACGGCGCGATCCTGATCAGCCACTCGCAATCGGGCATCTACCCGTTCCAGACCGCCGCGCTCGATCGCGCCGGCATCCGCGGCCTCGTGGCGATCGAGCCGGCCGCCTGCCCCGATCCGGCCAAGGACGACCTGGCACCCTACAGGGACCTGCCGATCCTCGTGCTATGGGGCGACTACGTCGAGCGCGTGCCGCGCTGGGCCCCGCGGCTGAAGCTCTGCCGCACCTTCGTCGAGGCCGCCAACAAGGCCGGCGGCAAGGCGGAGCTGGTCCTGCTGCCCGACGTCGGCATGGCGGGCAACTCGCACATGCTGATGCAGGACAGGAACAGCCTCGACGTGGCCGCATGGCTGGCCGCCTGGCTCGACGCGCACGTGCCGCCGCGCCCGTGACGGTGGGCCGGCTCCGTCAGCCGGCCGCCTCGTCCTTCAAGGCCTGCAGCCCCTCGCGATAGGTCGGGAAGGCGAGGTCGACGCCGAGTTCCGCGCGGATCAGGCGGTTCCGCACGCGCTTGTTCTCGCCGTAGAAGCTGCGTGCCATCGGCGAGAGGTCGGCGGTCTCGAAGTCGACCTCCGGCGGGAGGGGCAGGCCGGTGAGCGCCGCGGCGTATTCCGTGACGGTCTGGGGTGGCGCCGGCTCGTCGTCGGTGACATTGTAGACCGCGCCGTTGCGCGGCCGGTCGAGCGAGGCGAGCAGCGTCGCGGCGATGTCGTCGATGTGGATGCGGTTGAAGACCTGCCCCGCCTTGACGATGCGCTGGGATCGGCCGTCGCGCAGCTTCACGATCGGGTTGCGGCCCGGGCCGTAGATGCCCGACAGCCGGAACACCTGCACCGCCTTGCCGGTCTCGGCGCCGAGCGCCCGCCACGCGTTCTCGACGGCCAGCCGCCCTTGCGAGCGCGCGCTCTTCGGCGTCGCCGGCGCGGTCTCGTCGATCCAGGCGCCGCCCTGGTCGCCGTAGACGCCGATCGTCGAGAGGTAGCCGATCCAGCCGATCCGGCTCCGGGCGATGTCGTCGCGGAACCGCCGCAGCACCGGGTCGCCGTCGCGGTCGGGCGGGACCGAGACGAGCAGCGCGTCGGCCGCCGCGAGGTCGGCGGGGATGCGCGGGTCGTCGGCCTCGGGGCCGAAGGCCCTCATCGACAGTCCGGTCTCCGCTTCGATCGCGCGGGCCTTGTCCGGCTCGGTCACCGTCGCGACGATCTGGGGAAACCGGCCGCGCGCGCATTCCGAGAAACGCCGGGCCGAGAAGCCGAGGCCGAAGACGAACAGGGTCATGATGGCATCTCCGCGGGCGGGTCGAGCGCGGCACGCCACTCGGCCCGAACGTCCGGATCGGTCTCGCCGAGCCCGTGGCGTTCGTAAAGGGGACGGCAGGCCGCGGCGCCGAGAAGCCTGCCGCAGGCCCAGACCGCCATGCCCCGCACGATCGCGGCCGGGTCCGCGAGGTTCCGCACGGCGGAGGACGCCAGCGCCGGGTCTCCCGAGTTGCCGACGGCGATGAGGACGTTGCGCAGGAAGCGGTCGCGGCCGGTGCGCTTCACCGGCGTCCCGGCGAAGCGCCTGCGGAAGGCGGCGTCGTCGAGGGCGGCGAGCTCGGCCAGCGGCGGCGCGTCGAGGCCGGGATCAGCGGCCATGCGCGCGTCCTGCGCGACGCGGGCGAACTTGTTCCAGGGGCAAACGGCGAGGCAGTCGTCGCAGCCGAACACCCGGTTGCCGATGGCGGTGCGGAACTCCGCGGCGATCGGGCCGGCATGCTCGATCGTCAGGTAGGAGATGCAGCGGCGCGCATCGAGCCGGTAGGGGCCCGGGAAGGCGTTGGTCGGGCAGATGTCGAGGCAGGCGCGGCACGAGCCGCAATGGTCGCGCTCGGGCGCGTCCGGCTCCAAGTCGGCCGAGGTGTAGATCGCGCCGAGCAGCAGCCAGTTGCCGTGATCGCGCGACAGCAGCACCGTGTGCTTGCCCTGCCAGCCGAGGCCGGCCGCCGCGGCCAGGGGCTTCTCCATCACCGGGGCGGTGTCGCAGAACACCTTCACCCGCACGTCGCCCTTGGCCGAGAGGTAGCCGCCGAGCTCCTTCAGCCGGCCCTTCACCACCTCGTGATAGTCGCGGCGCTGGGCGTAGGCCGCGATCACGCCGCGATCCTTCTTCGCGAGCAGATCGAGCGGGTCGGTTTCGGGTCCGTAGTTCGTGGCGAGCATGATGATGCTGCGCACCCCCGGCCACAGGGTTTTGGGCGATGCACGCTGGTCGGCGCGGTCTTCCATCCAGCCCATCGTGCCGTGCGCGCCCTCGCCCAGCCACGCGGCGAGGCGTCCGGGCAATTCCGGCACCGCCTCCGGGCGGGTGACCTGCAGGTCGCAGAAGCCCAGGTGGCGGGCGCGGGCCTCGACGAGGCGGCGCAGGTCCCGGCCTGCGAAGATGCGGCGGTCGGTCAGAAATCCAGGTCCGCGTAATGCCCGGCCGGCGGCATGCCCGCGACCCGGTCGGCGAGCAGCGCGCGGAAGGAGGGCCGCGATTTCACCCGGGCGTACCAGTCGCGCGCGGTCTCGTCCTCGTCCCACGGCACGTCGCCGAGGTAGTCGACGCAGCTCAGGTGCGCCGCGGCGGCGAGGTCGGCATAGGTCAGGTGGTCGCCGGCGATCCAGCGGCGCCGCGCCATCAGGTAGCCGATGTACTTCAGGTGGTAGCGGACGTTGGTGCGGGCGGCGCGGATCGCGTTCATGTCCGGCGGGCCGCCGCCGGTGGCGCTGGTCATGAAGCGCTTGGCGATCTTCTCGGTCACGAGGTAGCCGGTCACCTCCGCCTCGAACTTGACCAGGAACCAGTCCATCAGCCGGCGCACCTCGACCCGCTCGGCCGGATGGTCCGGCATCAGCCGGCGCCCGGTGAGGCCGAGGCCGCGGGTCTCGTCGAGGTATTCCGCGATGATGCCGCCGCCGGGCACGACCAGGCCGCCCTGCTCCATCAGCACCGGCGTGGTGCCGGCCGGGTTGATTAGCAGGAACTCGTCGCGCCTGTCCCAGGGCCGCTCCTCGACGAGGCTCGGCTCCAGGCCCATCTCGGCCAGGACGAGGCGGATGAAGCGCGAGTTGGCGCAGAAGGGAAAGTGATAGAGCGTCGCCATCGAGGCCGTTGTCGGACTGAAAAGGGCCGGCGGGACGCGCCGCACGGGACACCCGCGGGACCGAGCGTGGGATGATCATGATTGCTCGATCGTTGCCGCCTCATTAACACGCCGCACGGAACGCGGTAACCGCTCGTTCACCATCGTCGGCGAAGCCTGCGGGCGTCCCGCCGCGGGCGGCGATTCCACTCCCTCAGGCCGGTCGCCGGCCGGCGCGGCGCGAACGGTCGAGACCAGCGATGATGCGAGATCTGCGATGATGGATGCGTTGAGCATCGCGAAGGCGGTCGTGCTCGCGGTCGTCGAGGGCGCGACCGAGTTCATCCCGGTCTCCTCCACCGGGCACCAGCTCCTGGTCGGGCACTTCATCGGGTTCCACTCGCCCAACAACACCTTCGAGGTGCTGATCCAGCTCGGCGCGATCCTGGCGATCCTGGCGGTGTATTTCCGCCGGCTGCTCGGCATCGCGTTCGCCCTGCCGAACGACCCGCAGGCGCGCCGGTTCGTGCTCGGCATCCTCCTCGCCTTCCTGCCGGCGGCGATCATCGGCGGCCTGTTCTCGAAGGTGATCAAGGCCTACCTGTTCAACCCGTGGATCGTCTGCGCGACCCTGGTCGCGGGCGGGCTCGTGCTGCTCGTCCTGGACGACACCGATCTCGAGGTGAAGAAGACCGACGTCTACGACTTCACCCTGCCGATGGACCTGAAGATCGGCATCTTCCAGTGCCTGGCGATGATCCCGGGCGTGTCGCGCTCCGGGGCCACCATCGTCGGCGCGATGCTGATGGGCGCCGACAAGCGCTCCGCCACCGAGTTCTCGTTCTACCTCGCGATGCCGACCATGGCCGGCGCCTTCGCCAAGGACCTGCTCGACAACTACAAGAACCTCAACGGCGACGACGTCGGGCTGATCGTCATCGGCTTCGTGGTGGCCTTCGTCTCGGCCCTCGTCGTGGTGCGGACGGTGCTCGACTACGTCTCCCGCCACGGCTTCTGGCTGTTCGCGTGGTGGCGCATCATCGTCGGCTCGGCGGGCTTCGCCGGCCTGATCATCTTTGGATAAAAAATACGGTCGCCGCCGTCGATTGCCTCGCCAGCGGGGCCGTGCGAGGGCAGACGGATGGGGAGAGCGGGCGAAAGACCCGCGTCCCGGCACCGTTTGAAGGCCCTCCGCGATGGAAGACAGACCGCTTGCCGACCTCTTCGAGCCCGCGACCCGCGCGCGCTGGCTCGGCCTCGTCGAGGGCGTTCTGAAGGGCGCCGACTACGAGAAGCGCCTCGTCTCCAAGACGGCGGACGGCCTGCGCATCGAGCCGCTCTACGAGGCGGCCGAGCCCGTGCCGCAGCCGGTCCGCGCGGCCGGCCCGTGGCGCATCGCCCAGCGGGTCGACCATCCCGAGATCGAGCAGGCGAACCGGCAGGCGCTGGCCGACCTCGAAGGCGGCGCCGATGCGCTGACCCTGGTGTTCTCCGGCGCGCCGGCGGCCCACGGCTACGGCCTGACCGCACGCACGGTCGAAGAGCTGGAAGCCGCGCTTGCCGGCGTGATGCTGCCGCTGATCGGATTGCGCGTCGACGCCGGCCCGCTCGGGCTGGAGGCGGCCCGCCTCGTGGTCGAGCTGGCGAAGGCGCGCGGCGAGGACCTGTCGGCCTGCGACCTCGACCTCGGCATCGATCCGGTGGGCACGCTTGCCGCCTCGGGCAGCCTCGGGGCGGTGTGGTCCGAGATCGCGCCGAAGCTCGGGCAGGCGGTGAAGGACTTCGACGCCGGCGGCTTCACCGGGCGCGCGCTCCTGGCCGACGGGCGGCCCTATCACGAGGCCGGCGCCGGCGAGGCGGCCGAGCTGGGCGCGGTGCTCGCCACGGCCGTGACCTATCTCCGGGCGCTGGAGGCGGAAGGGGTGTCGCTGGAACGGGCCCGCGACGCGGTCGGGATCCTGCTCGTGACCGACGCGGACGAGTTCCTCACCATCGCGAAGTTTCGGGCGATGCGCCGGCTCTGGGCCCGCATCGAGCAGGCCTGCGGGCTCGCTCCGAAGCCGCTGCGGCTCCAGGCCGAGACCGCGTGGCGAATGATGACCCGGCGCGACCCCTTCGTGAACATCCTGCGGACCGCGATGGCGGCGACCGGGGCCGGGCTCGGCGGCGCCGACGCCGTCACCGCCCTGCCCTACACCCAGGCGCTGGGTCTCCCCGACGCCTTCGCCCGGCGGGTGGCGCGCAACAGCCAGATCGTGCTGATCGAGGAATCGAACCTCGCCCGCGTCGCCGATCCGGCCGCCGGCGCCGGCGGCTTCGAGAGCCTGACGGCGCAGCTGGCCGAGGCCGGCTGGGAGGCGTTCCGGGCGATCGAGCGCGAGGGCGGCATCGTCGCCTCGCTCAGCGTCGGCAAGCTCCAGCGCCGGATCGAGATCACCCGGGAGACGCGGGCGAAGAACGTCGCGACGCGGCGCGAGGCGCTGACCGGCGCCACCGAATTCCCCTACCTTGCCGAGAAGTCGGTCGCGGTGCTCGACGTGGCGCCCGTCGCCGCCCCCCCGGCGGCGAGCTTCGGCAGCGGAACGGCGGTCGCCTGCGACGCCCTGCCGTCGCAGCGGCTCGCCGAGCCCTACGAGGCCCTGCGCGACGCCTCCGACGGCTTCCTCGACAAGACCGGGAAGCGCCCGCAGGTGTTTTTGGCCAATCTCGGCCCGGTCGCGGTGTTCAACGCCCGCTCGACCTTCGCCGCCAACGCCTTCGCCGCCGGCGGCATCGAGGCGCTGAGCACCGACGGGTTCCCCGACGATGCGAGCCTCGCCGAGGCGTTCAAGGCCTCGGGTGCGGCGCTCGCCTGCCTGTGCTCCTCCGACGCCGTCTACGAAGCCCGCGCCGTCTCCGCGGCGAAGGCCCTGGCGGCGGCCGGCGCCGGGACGATCTACCTCGCGGGCAAGCCGGGGGCGGATCTCGCCGAACCGCTCGCGGCGGCGGGCGTCCACGGCTTCCTCCATGCCGGCGGCGACCTCCTGGCGCTGCTGAACGACGCCCTGAGACGGGCCGCCCGCGCCTGAGCGGGGAAATCGGCAACCGATCCGGCCGTCGCGTGTTTCGAAGCGGACATGCCTGCACGCCCGCGCGGTGCGTGCCGGGCACTCGACACGCTCGCCCGATCGGGATCCGATGAAAGCACTGACGCTGGCCTCCGCCTTCCTCATCCTCGCAGCCGCCGGCCTCAGCCCCGCCGACGCGGCCCGGAAGAAGGTCCAGATCCCCGACCGCTACGACGGCAACTGGAGCATCGAGGTCATCACCGAATCCGGCATCTGCGACCGGGCCTATCGCTACGGCGTGCGGATCCAGCGCGGCGAGGCCAGCTATCCCGGCGGCGATTTCGCGATCAGCGGCCGGGTCGCGACCAACGGGTCGGTGCGCGCGACGATCTCAAACGGGGCGGCGACCGCCAACGTCGTCGGGCGCCTCGGCCGCCAAGGGACCGGCACCGGCACCTGGTCGACCCAGGGCGGCCCCGAATGCAGCGGTCGCTGGAACGCCGAGCGCCGCGGCTAGGACGCTCCCAGGCGAAACCGGCGGTCGAAGCGGCGGTGGCGGGGGCGCCGCTGTGACGCGGAAGCGACGATGGCGCAGGATCGCGCCCGGCGCGTGCGCTGCGGCGCGGACGGCCCTGTTCCCGACAAAATCCCTGGGGAATACTCGCCTCGATCGATCACTCGTTCGAGGCTTCCCGCGCCATGAAGACCCCGCTGCTCGGTGCGCTCGCATTCCTCCTCGCCCTCGCGCCGGCCACGGCGCGCGAGCGTTCGAAGCCCGAGGCGGACAAGGTGCTGGCGCCGCTGCAGCAGGCCGCGACCGATTGCTTCGCCGAGACGGTGATGGCCAACCCGGGCGCGATGAACCACGCCCGCGCCGGTCGCTGGTTCCAGGCCGCCGGCGTGATCGGCTTTCTCTGCCGTCCCGAGGTCGACGCGATGATCGCGGCGCATGATCGCCTCTACGGCGGCGGCACCGGCGCCAAGTTCTTCAAGGGCGCCTACGCCCGCCATCTCGACCAGCAGCTCGCGCTCCGCCTCCAGCCGATGCTGGAGCGCAAGACCGTCGCCAGCGCCGAGCCGCCGGCCGACAAGGCCGCCGCCGACGAGGCCCCGGGCGAGTGACGCCGCGCGCGTGACGGCGCGGCGATGCCCTACGAGCTCTATTACTGGCCGATGCTGCAGGGCCGCGGCGAGTTCGTGCGCCTCGCCCTGGAAGAGGCCGGCGCGGCCTACGTCGACGTCGCCCGCGAGGCGGAGACCGACGGTCTCGGCCTGCCGGCGCTGACGCGGATCCTGGAGGATCTCGACGAGCCGCGCCCGGCCTTCGCACCGCCCTTCCTGCGCGACGGCGACGTGGTCGTCGGGCAGACGGCGGCGATCCTGCTCTATCTCGGCCCGCGGCTCGGGTTGGCCGGAGCGGCCGAGGGCGAGCGGATCTGGACGCACCAGATCCAGCTCACCATCGCCGACATGGTGGCCGAGGCGCACGACACCCACCACCCGATCGCGGCCGGCCTCGCCTACGAGGCCCAGACGACCGAAGCCGCGCGCCGCGCCGCGCATTTCCGCGCCGACCGCATCCCCGAGTTCTTGGCGTGGTTCGAGCACGTGCTCACCCGCAACGACGGCACCCACCTCGTCGGCGATCGCCTGAGCTACGCCGACCTGTCGCTGTTCCAGCTGATCGACGGGCTGCGCTACGCCTTCCCGAAGGCGATGGCGGCGCGGCTCCCCGACCATCCGCGCGTGGCCGCGCTGCACGCGACGGTCGCGGTGCGCCCGCGGATCGCGGCCTACCTCGCGAGCCCGCGCCGGATCCCGTTCAACGAGCAGGGCATCTTCCGCCGCTACGCCGCGCTCGACGGATGATGTGATCCCATTCTCACTCAAAATTATTTATTATGTTTTGAGCAATATCGTTGATTTGATTTTCAACCTTTCCGATCAATTCGATTTGCGATGCACTCCAAGCGGCCCTATCGCCAGTAAGATCTTTCACTTGTTTATGTGCAGCAAGTTTCGATGCAGGCACACTTTGCCAAATAATGTTCTGTATTAGTACGTTCATATCTTCTACTTGGCCAATATTAAAATCATCGTCAGTGTATTCCATCACAGGATTATAGTCTTTTATGGTCTTTTGCAGGCTTTCGGATAAACTTTCTATAGCTTCATTTATATTTTCGTAATGAGCCTTATCGGCCCTAAGCATTTTCTTATCTCTAGTATCGAATCCGTTGAAAATCCAACCGCTGAAGACCGGACGACCGTAGCCATCATAATCTTTCAATCCGTAATTATTCTGCTTGAAACGGCAATACCTGTATTCCAGTCCGATATAAACTGTGGCAACATTTGCGCAATCAATCCAATGCAGTACTCACTGAAAATATCAGAGGTGCATGGAATAATGAGATGATCAGATTAATAAAGAGCGGATCGAACTAGGCCGCCAAAAGAGGGGGGCAGGTCGATCATTATATAGTCGTATACCTCGCCCTTCTCACGAAGTTTTGCTTCCAATGTCCTCAATGCAACAAATTTTGCGATTCCGTTTCCGGTCAATAAATCATTGCCGACACTCAAAGAGTCTGAATAGACATTAAGCCAAGAATCTCCCGCTATGATTTTTAGTTTTTAATTTGTGTGATCTCCAGTATAAGATTGTATCTCTCCGGGTCCGGTGTTTTGTAAATACCCTTGTAAGAATCCCCTGATTGTTTTTGGTGACTTATTCGCGGATACTAACTCCTTGAATCCCGCACTTCCAAGCATAGCGATCGAGAGATTGCATTGCGGATCAAAATCAATAAGGAGTACATTCTTGCCTTGCTCTGCAAGAGAGTCAGCAATATTCCAAGTTAGAGTTGTCTTTCCGACACCACCTTTGTTATTGAAAACGCTAATAAATTTTGCCATTGAAAATCTCCTCTAAGTTGCATGTTATCACACCTAGAGTGTCATACTAGAGGTTTCTCCCCCCGCCCGCGATACGACAGCGCTTCGGCGAGGTGGAGGCGGCGAACCGTCGGCTCGCCGTCGAGGTCGGCGAGCGTGCGGGCGACGCGCAGCGTCCGGTGGAAGCCGCGGGCGGTCAGCCGCATGCTCTCGGCGGCGGTGCGGATCAGCGCGGCGCCGTCGGCATCCGGGGCGGCAACCCGCTCGATCAGGCTGGCCGGGCAGGTCGCATTGGTGGTGCCCGCGGCCAAGCCCGCGGCGTCGTAGCGCGCGGTCTGGCGGTCGCGCGCTGCCGCGACCCGCGAGGCGGCCTCGCGCGAGCCCTCGGCCGGCGGCGGCAGGATCAGGTCGGCGGCGGTCACCGCCGCGACCTCGATGCGCAGGTCGATCCGGTCGAGCAACGGCCCGGAGATGCGGGCGCCGTACTGCGCCATGCAACGTTCGTTCGGGCCACGTCGGCAGGCATAGCCCGGCTCAAGCGCCTGCCCGCACCGGCACGGGTTCATCGCGGCGACCAGCTGGAAGCGGGCCGGGTAGGTGATGCGGTGGTTGGCGCGCGCGATCATGATCTCGCCGGTCTCCATCGGCTGGCGCAGCGAATCGAGGACCTGCGGCGTGAACTCGGGAAGCTCGTCGAGGAACAGCACGCCGCCATGGGCCAGGGAGGCCTCGCCCGGCCGCGCGTTGATCCCGCCGCCGACGAGCGCCGCCATCGAGGCCGAATGGTGCGGCTGCCGGAACGGGCGCCGGTCCGACAGCCGCCCCTCCTTCAGCTCCCCGGCCACCGACTGGATCATCGAGACCGCGAGCAGCTCGCGCGGCGTCAGCGGCGGCAGGATCGAGGGCAGGCGCGCGGCGAGCATCGACTTGCCCGCGCCGGGCGGCCCGTTGAACAACAGGTTGTGCCCCATTAGGCCCAAACGGTCAGGCGTCTTAGGCTTCTTAGCGATGCGGTTTGGGTCAGCCGTCACGCTAGTTCGACGACCTGAGAAAACGCTCGTGGGTAGGAGGGCTCATTCGGACGGTGACAGCGCGTACCTTGACTTTATAGCTTTTTATGCAATTTAAGCAACATGAGAGGTCGTCCGCCCCGCCAGAATGCAAGCGATGTTTGCGACCAGCTCGAAAGGGCACGTCGCGACCTAGGCATCAGCCGTTCCTCGCTAGCCGCTAGGCTGAGGATGAACCCATCTACATTATCGCGCAGTCTCTCTCAGGGGGCGCTCTCAAAGGACGCAGCTACGCGCGTCAATCAATTCCTTGAGGAAGTGGCGGGTAGCATGCCAGACACGCGGCAGGCGGCCTCGCCGCAAGACGCGGCTGCGTTACGACGCGCGTTGCAAATATTGCAGGAATTGGGTAGAATGGCTCCTGAACTCGAAAAGGCGCTGTTTCGCGCTGTTCGGGTCGGCGATGCTGAGGGCGCGCGATGACCAGCTCACGAAATGTACTCGCGATGATCCGCAGCCACGCTGATGGTGACAGCGGGCAGTTTCTATCCATCGCTGAACACATCGCCGACGAGGCCGCCCGATCAGGCAAGACCAAGGTCGCAGAGGATATTTCGGCGGCGGTGCGACGCGCCAAGCTCAAGTCGAGTCAGGTGAACCGCCCGACCCCCATCACAGCAGCGCGTGGTGAGTTGGCCGGCCTGATGCGGGTTACCTATCCGGACGTGCGCTTATCCGACCTTGTCGTTGGCCCCGACCTTCAACGTCGCCTCCGACGCCTCGTGCGAGAGCATGACGAGGCTGAGGCGCTGAAGGCGAAGGATCTGCAGCCACGCCGCAAGTTCCTATTCTCGGGCCCCCCGGGGACCGGCAAGAGCATGACGGCCGCTGCGATTGCCGGCGAGCTCGGATTGCCGCTCCTAACCGTCCTGCTGGATGGCGTAATTACCAAGTTCATGGGTGAGACCGCAGCCAAGCTGAGGCTCGTTTTCGACGCCATGAGCGCGACCAGGGGTGTCTACCTGTTCGACGAGGTTGATGCGCTGGCCTCCCGACGCGGTTCCGATAACGACATCGGCGAGGCGCGTCGGATGCTAAATTCTTTCCTACAGTTTCTAGAGGACGACACTTCGGGCAGCATCGTCGTGGCTGCGACCAACCTTAGGTCGCTCCTAGACCCCGCCATCTTCCGCAGGTTCGATACGGCGTTCGTCTACGAGAAACCCTCATCGTCGGAGGCGCGGCAAGTGCTAGCCAACCACCTGCCAGGGTTCGAGCTCGATGCCTTGGATTGGGGGCTGATCGACGAACGCACCATGGGCCTGAGCCAAGCCGATTTGGCCGCAGCCGCCGCAGATGCGGCCAGAGACGCGGTTCTCGACAACTCTTCCGTTTTGACAACTCAATTCCTATGTCAAGCTCTAGCGGACCGCACTACGATTCATGTCGATATGGCCCCTGGTCGATAGGGGCTTGAGCCTCCCCCCTCATCACACCGGGATGACATGGCAGCCCCCAAAACCCATCGTCATCTCCATATCCAAGGCATTGGGGTAGCCTCAAAAGAGTTCCGGGCCATAGGGATGGGCTCGGAAAAGGATGTCCTCCCTGTCAAAGATCGCAAGGCTCATGCGGCAGCCCTGGTAGGCGGCCTCGAACAGGCCGTTGCGGATATCGATGACTTCATGGAGGCCCAAAGAGCAGCGGGCGTGCCCTCCAGCAAACGCGGAATGCCAATTACGATTGAGAGCAGGCCAGAGGTACCGCTGAGCGTCGGGACTGCTCGCTCTGGCCGCGGCTTCGCACTCCTAAACGTTAAACGGCGATGGCCTGACGAAGGGGAAGAAGGCGGCAGTATTGATCAGGCAATCTACTATGCCGTCCCTAAGACAGTCGAGCGGCTTAGGAGCGAACTTGATGATTATAAAAATTGGAAAGGCGAAAATGAGTTTTCTGACGAAGACATTCTGAGCAATGTCTTCGAGGACGATGAAGACACTTCTCGCCCCCTGCATTTAAAGTTGTTTGAAAGCGCAGGACAGATCCGCCCAACGACACTGCAGGATCTGTGGACAGATCGCCAGGTAAGCTGCCCAACTCTCCGAGAAGATTTTGAGTGGGAAGTTTGGACTCGTTCTGGGTTCCAGAATTCATTTGACCGTGCCATTAAAAGGTTCGAACTGCAGACGATTGGGGAGCCGACAGTTTTTGTTGATACGGTAGTTCGCGGTATCAAAGCGAGGCCAGATCAGATCTTCAAGATTGTACAGGCCAGTGCCGCCGTAGTTGGCCTACGAAGTGCATCTTCCTTCGCTGTCGATGACTTGGAAATCCAAACTGCAAGCGCTTCGTCTCAGGTCAGTAGGTTAGTCAGCCGCGTCCGCTGGCCAAAGGCAAATGCCCCAGTGGTAACCCTGCTGGATACGGGCGTCCGTCGCAGCCATCCACTTCTCGGCGGAGCACTACCCACGCCTCGTATGTTCGCGGTGGAGACTTACTGGGATACCAAGGACCACAGTGGGCACGGGACCAAAATGGCAGGTGTTGTCCTTTATGGTGACATCGCCGACCTACCCAAGGATGAAAGCCCGATTGACGTCGTCAGCCGACTCGAATCCGTTGTGGTAAATCCCCCCAAGGGCCTTCCCAAATTTCCAGCAAAGGATGCCATCCCGCGCGCCGTGGAGGCGGTTGAGACGGTAAAAGCTGTTCGCGTCTATTGCTTGGCTCAAACTGCTGCTGAGGAAGCACACGACGGACTTCCGACAGCAACGTCAGGTGCCTTGGACCAAACTATCTTTAACGACGGGATTAAAACACGTTTATTTTTTGCTGCTGCTGGAAACGTCCCCCATTCCAAGAAAAGACCATATCAGCTCAGCTACTATGCAAACCGCAATGCTGATTTTGGCATTCAATCACCAGCTCAGGCTGTGAATACCATTACGGTAGGTGCTGTAAGTCTCAAAGATATCAAATCCAAAAACTTAAAGGCTGTCGCACCTGCCGGCGATCTTTCGCCGACCTCAAGGACCGCTCAATCTTGGGCCAAGTTGTACGCTCATAAGCCTGATATTGTCATGGAAGGCGGGAATTTCGTCCTTGAGGATGATGGATTTTATTGCGCACCTTCGACAGCTCACATGGTGTTGACCACCTCGGCCGGAATGCCATCAACCGCGTTTGAGCCGGTTGGAGAAACTAGCGCTGCGACAGCTGCATGCGCTGGTTTGGCTAGCCGTCTCCTTGCTCAGTATCCAAAGCTCCGCATGGAGACCGTCCGCGCCCTGATGGTGAACGCCGCTGAGTGGACACCAGAAATGCTTGCCCTCCACCCATCAAACAGAGATGCGCCGAAGCTAATCGCACGCTTCGGCTGGGGGATACCGAACGAGAAAAGGCTCTTCCAAAGCGCTGGTAACGCTCTTACTTTAATGGTCGAAGACACAATAGTTCCCTACTGTCGATCTAAGAAAAATAGCACGCTCAACTTGAAAGAGATGAAATATTTTGAGCTACCATGGCCGAAAGAGGCACTTCGTGCCCTAGGAGGCAAGCAAGTTGAGATGTACTGCACGCTCTCATACTTTATTGAGCCTGACGCACATGCCCCAGCGAGGGACAGAATGGATCGCTACGCTTCGCATCGTCTTAAGTTCGAGGTCAAGCGTTACGGAGAGAACCACGAACAGTCTAAGGCGCGTTTCAATGCCCTCTCGACCGTGAGCGACGCGGATGAGGGTTCAGTTGATGATGGATGGTTACTGGGACCGAGATACCGCCACAAGGGCACTTTGCACCATGATATTTGGAAAGGTCCCGCCTTCGAACTTTTAGACCGCGGAGGGATCTCAATATTACCCGTCAAGGGGTGGTGGGGGGATAGCGCTAGCTTCAAACGCTACGAGCACCCCGTTCATTTCACCCTGGTCGTCACCATACGGACCCCGGAGACCGATGGCATCGACTTGGTCGTTGAGGCCGCCGCCGCTGTGAACCCTGCTAATTGGGTTGAAACCCCCGTGGCCGTCGTCCGGACCTAAGACGCAGAACCGCGATCCATTCGGGCCATGACGTCCCCATGGCATTGGTAGGCATAAGGGGTTCCGGACGCATTGCTATGGAACGCACGGGCATCTCTCATCGCGACGCCAAGCGTTTTCCCCTTCAACATGCCTTCCAAGTAGTCGATGACCAAGTTTGAGGCATGTTCATCCTGCACTGCCCAGATCGGTGCCAGTACGCCACCGAAACTCCGCTCTGCGAGGCGTGCCGGCCACCCACTCACGGCGCCGAGCATCTCATCCGCCGTTCCAGCGCAACATGCATTCAGGATGACGAGGGTCCCATCTCGGTTCCCAAGTCTGACGCCACTGTGGACCTCGGTCGCTGATACCCAGTCGTCGACCATTCGAAGCCCCTCGTGGTTGCCCTCGCGATTGTCGAGCGGAGAAGCCGCATGGCCGGCGAAGTGCAATACAGCGATCTTCTCGTCAGGAAGAGGTTCGCTCCAGAACCCCGTAAAACCTGCGTAGGTCGCCTCATGGGCCACGGCGCCGAATTCCTCCACGAGCCGTCGACCTTCTTCCAGTGCTGCGGGAAGGCTAGTTTTGCCACTTGGGTATTTGGGGACGAAGCTCGCGATACCGCCTCTCGCGAACTCGGAGTTTAAGCGCGTCTCCTCCTCGCCGAACCATCTAGCGATTGGGTGAGTGATACAGAGATGGTGCGGATCTGGAATCGCCACGCTCTGCGTGGGATGCATCAACTCCCAAGGAACGTAATGTTCCTCGGTGATAATCTGAATCGGGAAGCCGGAGCCGTATCGAGCCCGCATCTCGGCGTAAAAGTCCTTGAAAGCCGAGGGGGTCTTCAGCCATATTTCCTCGCCAATACCCCGTAGGGAGCTTTTGAGACGTTCACCCGCCTTCAGACTCGGACATTGGCGAAGGATTTTTCGGGCATACCCGCGTACATCTGCACCTAAAACGATCTTGTGACTCCCCCCAGGGGCGTCACATCGAATTCCCCTGGGAGTGCTAACGCGCCAGAGGTACGAGCCAGCCTCCGAATCGGCGTAGATGCTGATCCTAAGCGTCGCTGCAGATACTTCCGCCTTAAGCTCGACGGTGCCAGAGGCGACTACTGCAGGGGAAGTTGGGCCTGGACGAGCACCGCCCACCTGCAAGGGTTCGACGCTTACGTAGCGCACGGCCCACCCTGCAGGACGCCCGTCCTGGTCGAAGGTGACCTTCAATCTGAACGGCTTGTCCGGGAGCACATCGTCCTTGATGCGCCCGTTGAAGCTCGCAGTGGTGGCGGAGCCATTCTTTGAGACAACGATAACCCCAACTTCTCCATCCGTGTCGTCGAACACGATCTCGCTACAGTAGATTTCGACGCCAATCTGAACGCTTGACCAACCTTCGGGTAATCCAATGATCTGGACAGGCTTGGCATTTGTACTTGGATCGGGCGACTCGCCTAGGTCCACATCAAATCGAAATGCTTGCCCTGCCCTGGCCTCGGAGCGGGGTGTGATCGACGGAAATCGTGTGATCGAACTAACGTGGTTCTCCCCCTCCGGCTCGGATGCCGAAGGTTCGTCATCGTCGTCGGAGGCGCTCTCAAAGGCCGCGGCCACCTCAAGGTTGTTACGAAGTGTTGACGTCATGCGGGCGAAAGTGGCGTTCAGGACTGCCTTGGCCCGCTCGCTTGCAACGCTTCCGGCGAGCGCGATGACAGGCCCTAAATGAACCACGTCGAGCCAGTAGATCTCACGGGCCAGAGTATGGATTTGTGAACGGATAGGGGCCCAGCCCTCCGCCTCGGCAGGGGGTCCACCAGTATCCTTAAGGCCCAACTGTATCCATGCGTCTCCGACGTGGACACCATCCTTCCGCCAGGTCCAGATCCAGTTGCTTTCATTCCCCCCGAAGCTCGTCATGATATTTCGCTTGGATCGACTACAAGGAAGACATCCTCAACCGCTGGAAGATCATCGCCTTCCACCGTTACACGGTATAATCCCGGCGTGAGGACGACATCGACGATAAACTCATCGCCTTTCGGATAGAGCGTGATCTCCTTGACGGCCTCCGGGACATCCATTCTCTCGATCCTGCCGCCCAGCGTCTGCCTATAATCGGATGGGACCGCCACCACATGGACGGGGTCCGTCGACGGATAGGCGTCACGGACGGACAATCCGATGTGCCCACCTGCCGACCGGAACTTCTCCTGGTTGACGTCCGCCTGCGTCATAATTCCATGAAAATGGTCAAGCCCCGCCGCCCTGCTCTGCAGGGCCGAATGGGTCGTCGGAAGATACATGGCGCCCAAGGCGTCATCGTCGCGCGGTATGGCAGAGACCGTCGAGACCGTGCCGTCTCCCGTCAGGTTTTCACCTGGCATACGATACGAAGGCATGAGCAGGCCGGTCCTAAGGGTCGCCGATTGCCAGGTCGGTTGCCCGAAACCGATGATGGGCCAGACCTTGGTACCGTGGGCACGATAGTCGGGGTCATTGGCGTTGGCCGTATGTGCGTCGGCGATTTCGCGATGAAACGCTGCCGCAGCAATCGCGCGATTGCGGTCGAGGTTTGGGAGCGTCACGTCGGCAACGCGTTCCAACTTCGTGCCGTCAACATCAACGAATGGATACACCGGCAGCAACTGGTGGACGGATTCGAACGACCTCAGCGCGTCGGTCCCGTTAAACAGCGGCACGCCACCCACGTCCCACGTGAAGCCGTTGCAAAGATAACCCAGGGCATTTCCCGAGCCTCTAAAGGGAGCGCCGAAGCTGATGATCGACCGAACGATCTTCCAGCCCTCAAGACACTCGACAAAGTACCGACCGACCAAGCCTCCCATGGAATGGGCTACGAGCACGATCTTGGCGTCAGGATTGCCAGTTTTTTCGCGCCAGGATGCGAGACGACCCGGTGCCTTTTCCGCGAGTTTTCTCGCCGCAACGCGATTGTCACGGCGCCAATCATAGGGGAACTCAAAATAGTTTTCCCCGGGGATGAGGCCCAACCGGTCGATGAGACCGGTCCCCATCCGACCGTACCCGCCCTGCTTCCAGAGTCCGGGTATCAGCTCGACATTAGGGACGAGGCGGGTGGCTACGATGCCATCGCCGAGATCATCGTCTCCGTTGTCCGGTGAAGCCAGCTTGAGTTGATCAAGGTTGTTGCCGGCTACGATACCCCAGAGCCCGCCGGGGGATACGCCCCAGAGTTGCTTACCGTCCTTTTCGAGGACCGACCCGATCAAGCCAGGCAGTACCACCACGACATCGCTGAAACCGGCGGCCACGTGCGTCTCCCAACGAAATCTAGCAATGCCACGGTAGCTGCCGACGTAGCGATCATATGATCGCACGGAGCTACCTTTGTTGCATAAATGTCACGAAGCTCGACGTGAGTAGCTGGTTGAGTCGCCCACATTCGAATTTAGAACATACGTGGAACGCCGTCGTTTTGGAATAGGTCGTGGCATCGCTAAGCAGCCCCCCGCTACGGTTAAATCATGGACTCCCGAGGCGAATGGCACCAACCTTCTGTCGTGCAATTTTCTCCATAGGGCCACGCGAAAGCCAGCGGACGAGTGACGCCGCGCGCACGGATCCTCAGAATCGATAGCTATCTTCCACAGCGATCCACCGCCTACGCAAGTAAGGTTAAGCGACGAGGCCGAGGCCTGTTGACTGGCCGGAGATCCAGCTGCATCTGTTCGCCATCCGTTCACGGGCATCGATGCCCAGGACCCGATCAGCCGTGCCACCCCTCAACCCCATAGCGAAACGCCGCTGCCTACCCACTGGCAGGACCGTGCCTGTTTCCCGGACCACCCCAGGGGCCTGACCGACGCCGATGCGTCCGGCGGCCCCAAGAGGCCGCCATGACCGACACCATTCCCGATCACGTCGACGCCCCCTCGACATCCCATCCCCCGATCCCATCCAGCTTGGTGGCGCCGCCTCCCGAGACCGAGGACTTCTCCCGCCAGGTCGGGGAAATCTTCAGGAGGCTCTCCCTCGCGGCGGAAACCTTCCCGAGCCAAGCGTTCTCCCGGATCGTGGGAACCGTCCTCGTTGCGCTGGGCAAGGCCGTCCTAGAAGAGGCCGAGCACCAGGCCGCCGGGCTGAGGACGCGTACCGCTCCGGCCCACCCAGGCATCAAGGTATCCGCGTCCGCCCGCCGGGTCGACTTCGACGGCTGGGACCCCGGCGACTCCGACTCACGCTGAACCAGAATCCTTGGAGCAGGCCATGCCCTTCCCCAGTCGCCCGAAACGCATAGCGCGCCTCCAGCACGGTCGTCGCAAATCCGCGGCCGGCACCCCCTCCACCCGATCCGAGACACCCCCCGGGGCCTGACCGACGCGCATGATCGCGAGCGGCGGCCTCGCGATGGAGGCCGCCATGACGAAGAAGTCGAAGACACCCGCCAGCATCCTCAAGAACCTCCCGCGCAAGGCTGCTCGCCAGGTCATCGACGCCGAGAGGGACGATCTCGACGGCTACCCCGAGTACGGCGAGGAGGCCGAGCCGGCGACGGCCGATCAAGTCCTGGCCTCGGCAAGCGTCGCTAACATCCTCGCGATCAGCACACTGCACGCGACGCTGCTCCCCAAGGTCATCGCTCGCATCCAGGCACCACCGAGCCTTGCGCTCGTTGTCGGCGTCCCCGGGGCCGATTGGGTCGGCCCCATCGCCCAAGCGCTGACTTCGTTCCGGGCGTGGACCGAAATTACGAAGCGCAGCGGCGCGAACAAGTCCGATAAGCCAAGCTTCGGTAACGACGCAGTCGCGGGCGCCCTTGGCGCCGGCCGGTCCGTACTCGGGGTTTCGACAGCCCCTGACCGCTACCTCCCCGCCGCCTTGATCACGGCGGCCGACCTGCGCGTCGATATCGGCGCCCCGAGCGCGCGCGCCATCCGCGCCACGATCCGCCTGGTCACCGGCAGCCGCGCCGGCCGCATCCGCAACGACATCGTCCATGGTCTGGGCTTCGATGAGATTTCGGCCTGCCTCCGCAAGGGCAGCACGCCACGCGACTGCATCCGACGACTCAAGGCGGCAGCCGCCTCGAAGCGGACAACCGCATCCGATCTCAGCGACGTCCCCCTCCTTGAGGACACGGTCGGCTACGGCGTGGCGAAGGAGTACGGCCTAGCCCTGATCGACGCCGTGGAGGCACATCGGCGTGGCGAGCGATCCTGGGCATCCATCGAGGGCAGGAACATCGTGTTGGCCGGCCCCCCGGGCACCGGCAAGACGACGTTCGCCCGATCGATTGCCAAGAGTCTCGGCGTCGGACTGGTGGCAACGAGCGTCTCGGCCTGGTTCGCCCAGACCAACGGGTACCTCAACGACATCTGCCGAAAGGTGGATGAGGTTTTCCTGGAGGCGGCCCAATCCGGCGGCATCCTCCTGATCGATGAACTGGACAGCCTACCGAACAGGGAGACCTGCGACAGCCGTCATCGAGAATACTGGGTCACGGTCGTGAATCACGTGCTCACGACCCTCGACGGCGCGGTATCCAGCCCTGCCTCGCAGTTGATCATCGTCGGCGCGACCAACCACCCGGAACGGCTCGATCCGGCCCTGACGAGGCCCGGGCGCCTCGACCGCATCGTGCACATCGACTTGCCGGACGGGGATGCCATCGAAGGCATCCTTCGCCAGCACCTGGCCGGCGATCTTGCAGGCGAGGACTTGGCGCCGCTTGCGGCCCTCGGCGTGGGCGCCACGGGTGCCGACATCGCCGGATGGGCTTCCAGCGCCCGCATGGTCGCCATGGCCGCCAAGCGCCCAATGACACTCGCAGACCTCATCGGTCGGATCGTACCGCCCGAAACCCGCTCCCCGGCGGATCAACTCGCGGTCGCAAGGCATGAGGTCGGCCACGCGGTCGCTCTTGAACTACAAGGCGCCGCGGAAGTCTCGATGGTGTCCATCGTGGCCCAGGGTTCCTTCGCAGGGCGCACCTCAAGCCGCCTGAACGACATGTCCAAGATGTCGACATCCGAGCTCGATGCTCTGATCGTGTGCATCCTAGCAGGTCGTGCCGCTGATCACCTCTTCGGCACCGTTACCTCGGGCTCGGCAGGTGGTTCTCGCTCCGATCTAGCGCATGCCACCGCTCTCGTCGCCGGGAAGCACGCGAGTTGGGGTCTTGGGACGTCGCTCCTGTACAGGGGCGACCAGGCGGACGCGGTTGCACTCCTCAGGGTCGACCCAGTTTTTCGACGAACTTGCGACGACGACCTGTCCCGACTTTTCGAGATCAGTCGGGACCTGATCGGCAGGAATGCCGATCTGGTTGACCGGATCGCGCATCGGCTGGTCGAGCATCGCGTCATGAGCGGCGACGAGGTCCGACGCATCATCGGCACCCCTGCCTCCAGCACCTCCGAGGGCGAGGTCGTGACGGTAGGAGAGCCCCATGAATGAAGCCGATCTCGACGAGCAGGTGGCTCAGGTCATGATCGGTCTGATCCGCGCCAGAAGGACCGTCGATCCGAACACCTTCGATTGCCT
The DNA here is from genome assembly GCF_022829665.1 of Methylobacterium sp. E-041. Lineage (NCBI taxonomy): Bacteria > Pseudomonadati > Pseudomonadota > Alphaproteobacteria > Hyphomicrobiales > Methylobacteriaceae > Methylobacterium > Methylobacterium sp. E-041. The sequence continues at coordinate 47,337 of NZ_JAKSYQ010000089.1, forward strand.
CGTCGGTGCGGTGCTGGCCGAGATCCAGGTTGGGCTGGACATCGCCGAGGAGCAGGCCCTGGAGAGGGTCTACCGCCGGCCCGTCGGGGGTAACGTCATCCAGTTTCCGGTCGCTATTCCGGAAAGGAACGGTGAACCGTGAATCCAAACGGGAGTCGATAGGGCCGTCAGAGCGAACGCCGCGTCCTGGCCACAGAACCCTCCACGGCGTACAGAGGTGACATGTCCAAGGTTCCGCATCTCATGGCCGCCTCTGCGCGGGCCTATCGTCAGTCCGGCTCCATAGCCTGAGGTCGTTGCGGACCTTCGGCCGGGAGTACCGGCCGACCTGAAGCCCCCGACAAGACCGCCGTTCATCGGCCAAGAACCGGCGCCAGCCGGGATCGGGAGGCTTTCATGACCACGAACTCCATACCGTCACTCTAGAGGCCGGCGACCCGGATCGATCCGGGTCGCCGGCCTCATCGATCCCGATCAGCCGCGCCCGCGATCCCGTGCGCGTCTCCAACCGTGTCCAGTAGTGAGCCTCCCCATGCCGACCATACTCATAAAACGCGCCTCCATAGGCCGCCCCCCTCAGCCCCATTCCTTCCCGGCGCGCCCAACCGCGACGGGCCCCCCACGCTTCGCAGGAGGCGCCTGTGACCCAGAATGCAGCCCCCACAAACGCCGGACGCAAGCCGAAGCCGCGAGGCTGGAAGCGTCCGGCGGACCCGCAGCCCGAGACTTCGATCAGCGTGCCCGGTAGGGCCATGACGATCCACGAGGTCGCGAAGCTCCTGGCCTGCTCTGAGAAGCAGGTCGAGAACTTCATCGCCGATGGTGAGATCCGGGCCTTCAACATCGGACGCGGAAAGGTTCGTCAATCACTGCGTGTTACGGACGAGGCTGTCGCATCCTTCATCAGCAGAAGGATGGTTAAGCGATCAGTCCGGGCGACCGACGCAAGTGGTTACGCGTCTGATTTCGCCGCATATCTCGCCAAGAAGGGCAAGCGATAATGAACAACTATGGACTTGCCCCCGACGAGACAAAGTCAGACAGCGACGACGCCGAGTCTGGGAAGGGCTACTACCTGCCCGCGGACTCGGTGGACGGTGTGTTTCGCTACGATGTCCAGATCGCCAAGCAGCGCTATCAGGGCACCACGGGCTGCAAGACCCACGCGGGAGCCAGGGCGTTCGTGGAGGAGCTTCGTGCCGGCAAGCCAAAGGACCGCGTGAAGGCCGATGCAGCGCGTATGACTTGGATCCAGGGGGTGTCCAAGTACATGGTTGACAAGGGTAACGCCACGAAGAGCGCCGACGCGACACGGGAGCGGTTTCATCTTCTGACGATGCGGATCGGGCCTGACACCAAGCTGCAGGATATCGACGATGAGCTCCTCGGCGACATCGTCTCGCAAAGAAAAGAAGATTACCGCTGGGACGATCCTATGCATGGTTTTGTTTCGGGAGCGATGGTGAATCGAAGCGTGACCGATCTGGTCAAGCGCGTCCTCACCCACGCTCGCAAGCGCTACAAGGTACCGTTGCCTGACGAACCGGATTGGATCGAACACGCCGAAGGTGAGGAACCTCGTGTTCGTACCCTAAGTGAGCACGAAGAGGCATCTCTTCGCCGGGACAAGCGCAAGGACCTCTTGGAGTTCATCGATTTTCTCTTGCTAACTGGCCTACGCCTCAAGGCAGGGCTCATCCTCTGGAACCAAGTTGATTTTCGGGAAGGCGTGATCACCGTCCAGCGGCTCAAGAGGAAGAAGAACAGCAAAACCCCGACAGTCCAGCTGATCCCGATCACGCCGCGCCTCGCCGCGCTGCTGAAGGCCCAGGAAGGTCGACATGAGACCTTCGTTTTCACCTACCAAGCCACCCATACCCAGCGGATCGGTCGGACGGATCGCACGATGGTCAAGGGTCAGCGTTATCCGCTCACCTTTGAGGGTTTCTCATCGTCCTGGGAGGATCTGTGTTGGCGTCAGAATATCGACGACCTGCACATCCATGACCTTCGTAGAACGGCGGCGACCCGGATGCTGCGCGCCACCGGAAACATCGCAATCGTCAGCGATTTCCTCGGGCATTCCGATATCCGCATGACGATGCGGTACTACGCTTTTCTTCTCACTGACGACGTTCGGTCGGCCATGGTGGCAATGGAGCAGCGCTATTACGGTGGGGTGGTCATGCCCTCGGCAGAACAAGAGCCACACCCACAGGCCGGCGTCTGCACCTGCGGTGCGCTCAGACCGGCCTACATGCCGACCGGTGGTTTTTCGCCTGTTCCGTACCAGCCTAGCGTCGCAACCGACGCTCGGTAGGATGCGAAAAGCCGACTATCACGCCTTCCACTTGTAAAATAGCTTCCGGACCAGCAGTCTACTGCTAGGTCCGACGTCGGCCGTCATCCTCATAGATCGTAGATCGAAATATTAAAACCGGGGTACGTTTATCCTGATGCCTTGGAGAGCGGGGCCGACCAGGTTTAAAGCCGTCCCATTCAACAATTAAATCCGGCGGCACAATGGGATACTGCCCAAAATGAATAGAGATTATTTCCTCCAAAATATTGCCAGGAACTTCCATGGTTGCTCGGTTCCCTGGTTGAATCAGGGATAAATAATATCGATTCTTGGGTGCCGGCGCCATAAAACTCAGATGAATTTCGTCCATAGAAACGATGCGATTTGCATTCGCTCCAAATATGCTCTGCGGGGCGAGCATATTTTTATCTTCGACGATTTCTATGATTTCGGCGCAAACGCGATCCCAGCCGGTGAGGCTTGCCTTGCTTGGCGGGTTAGGCGGATAACCGAACGGCTCACCAGCTGCCAGCACGCCGCTTGACGTGGGGATAGGCAGTCCATTCAGGAACGACCTTAGAAAAACTCCGAAGCTGACAGCGCAGCCGTCGCCTAGAATCGGGGGGCCCAACATCCACCAAGACGGCCAAGTGGTAGCGACGTTCGAAGGAACCTGTTTGCTACGAGGTGCAGCTAGATACCACCCAAATGGTCGAGGCGTTGCATTAGTTGCGTTCAATTCGATTGCACTTGCAAGAGGGCTTTTATTTCCAGATGTCTTATATAAATCGAATTTTGGCCATCCAAAAAGTAATTCGTATTCGTCCTTTGTACTTCCCGTCATCGGTGAAATAGGCACCGTGGGCTGCTTTGTCTGCCCATACCTCTGCGTGACTTTCGCCTGAAGTAAAACGGCTCTGGCTTTTCGTGCTATCGGGGCCGGCTGGCCGATAATTCTTTGCTCTTCGATGGCCAGCAAAACGGCATCTCCGAGCTCCGTTTTCTTGGTCCTGTTGAATGGTTTTGCGAGAGGGATCTTGTCGATCCACGCCAGTTTAATTTGCAGGACCCTAGCTGGACCGCCTTGGGTTATGAGCCCTGTAGTCATCTCCTTGTGAAGCGCGCGTAGGTATCCTCGGCCAAACAGCTTGGACAGTTGTTTGAGCTCGCCCAGGGCCCTGGTTGGCTGGCAGTGACGTAGCGTGAGATCATCAACCCGTTGTGCCATGGCCGCGTCGAACCAGTTGAACATGGGACTGCCGCCGAGGTTCGGGTTGAGGTGCCGGCCGGTTTGCGACCATGCTGAGCCAGCTAGGCCATACCACGATCCGGGGCTTCGTTGACGCCTTCAAAACGGTCCGTCCCTGAGCAATCGTCGAACGGCCTGCTAGGCTCTCAGCGTTGCAAGGGAGCGAATCGTGGGATTGTTCGGACGTAGAGCTCAGCAGCTGACTAAACCCGCTTGGGAGGTAACCAACAACCTGCGCGAAGCCGAGAGCAGGTACGTTGAGATACTCCGGCGCGAGATCAGCAACCTCATCGTCGAGTTCGACCCGGAACTGATGGTTCGCTCTTACCAGAAGGCTTGGACCTGGGAGCAAGAAACGGCCTTGAACCCGGATCGGCTGCGGGCCGACGAAGCGGCGCTCGTGGCCAAGCTCCCGATGTTCGAGGATTTCGACCTGATCGGGACCCGACACTTCGTGCCCTACCCCGAGGGTCGGCGCTCGTTGACCGACGACGACCTGGTCGAGCGCTACCTCGAACTCTCACGCATGTTGGTGTTCATGAGGAACCGCCTGCAACCCGATGTCGCCCGCCGGCGTCCGCTGCATGACGAGCGGGAGCACAAATTGCTTCTGGACACGATGGGTCGACTGAAGGACCGCCACTTCCGAAACCGCATCGCCGAGGCGTGGCAACTTTGCTACGCCTACCGACAGGGCTTCGATGCTGGCAAGGGAGACCCCTTCGCCGCTACGCGTGAAACCTTTGCGGACGCCGAGGTCGAGGTGTTCTCTCTACCCTTTAACCTCACACCTGACATCGAGACCGGCATCGTGTTTAAGAAAACCGATGAGTACGGGGTATACGCGTACTTCGTGCATGACGACGGTCGGAAGAGCGAGTCCTACTATCGGACGGACCAGCAGTTTGCGAGGCGGGATCGGGTTTGACACTGATCGTGCAAGTTGCGCGGCCGCGGGACGTAGGATTTTCTGAGCACGCTGATCGGCCCAGCTGATGGAACGCTCGTCAACGTTCATCGAACGTCGCCGACCGCACGATTCTTTAGCCGCCAGAAGCTGCCCTCATGCCGGCATAGGGCCTATCTTAGCGAGTGCTCCGATGGCATTGGAGTGTTCGATCCTTATCCGTGTGGGTTCGATCCGTGAAACGCCCGAAGCCAACTGCTCCTACCAAGCTCAAGGACGAGCTAAACGAATTCGAAGCCGCAGCGCTCGTTGGCCTATCACCTAGGCTGCTGAAGTGGTTAGCCAGCTATGCGCCAAAGCAGGGCGCTGAGCGAAAGCTGAAAGTTCGTAAAGATGGCGGGCGATTATTCGTAAACGAGGACGATCTAATCGAATTTAATGACTGGCTAAATTTGCCTTGGCCGTCGAAGGCTGGCGCCAGACCTCCAATTCCCTCAGGCATAATTCGTGAAATCAAAGAGGAGGCAAGCGGAGAATGTGCGATTTGCCTAAAGAATGGCAATTCGTGCGAGGCTGCGCATATAGACCCTGTCGCTAGATCTAAAAATAATCATCCGGGGAATTTGATTTGGCTCTGCGCAAATCACCACACCAAGTTCGACCATGGTGGATACGGACCAGAAAAAGAGGCAAAGAGTTTTGTAAAAGAATTTAAGTCTACTATTACTTATTATCGTCGTGGCCTCTGGCAGCTACAGGCGCAGGTTACTGGCCGCCTCTACACAATGCTCAAAGCATGTGACAGCTTGAATAAGCAATTAGCCGCGGCGAAGACGCCGGAGCAAGTTGCGGCCGTCGAAGGTCTCGCGACTAAGGCGATCCATCAAGTTGGAAAGATGGCGCCAAGCTCTAAAGAGGACCCTGACTACGCCGCCTATGAGGCAATGCAGCCAAAATTTAAGGCTTTGGCTGCCAGTGCAATGGCCCCGAGGAACTTCAAAGCTACACTGAAGATTGCCAGCGAGGTTAAGGCAGAGTTCGCCCAACGTGCTGGCTACGAAAACTGTCCTCTTTGTAAGGGCACCGGCGAACACAAGCATCAAGACTGCCCCGCTTGTGGTGGCGATGGCGAACTGACGACCCGCCAGATCAGCAACCTCGATCTCGACCGCTTCACAGATGTGGCTTGCCCACTATGCAGAGGCAAAGGGGCCTTCAGAGGAGGTGATTGCCCAGCTTGTAACGGCGATGGCGAAATGGAGAGCCGCTACGCTGAACAGGTCGACCCCAGTGAATGGGACGAGGTCTCTTGCGAACTCTGCAATGGATCTGGTGTTCGAAACGGATCGAGTTGCCCGGCATGCGGCGGCAACGGAACGCTGGATCGACGTCAGCGTGATCAGGTCGACCTTCGAGACTTCGAATCAGTCAAGTGTCCGCTCTGCGAGGGCGACGGCACATTTTTCGGTGCAGATTGCCCCGTATGCCAAGGCGATGGGGAAATGGAACGCCGTTTCGCAAACGAGGTCGACACCAGTCAGTATGAAAGCCAGACCTGTCCGATCTGCAAAGGGTCGGGCGAATGGTGCGATAGGCCGTGCCGTGCCTGCGGTGGTGAAGGCAGCTTAGATCGTAGGTTCGCAGACCAGATCGACCGGAGCGACTACACCTTCGTCACATGCCCCACGTGCAGAAACGGCGACAGCGAGTTTTGCAGGACCTGCGGCGGAGAAGGTCAAATCCCACGTTTCATAGCGAACGAGATCGATTGAGGCTCGTTCGTGCTGGCTCTCCGGTAGCAAGCGCATACAAGCGTGCAGAGGCGCACAGAAGGTCCCTACGGAAATCCCTTCAGCGCGGCGCCCACGGGCGCTAAGTGCTGGCGTCTTCGGCAGGACTTGAACCTGCGACCTTGCGTTTAGGAAAACCAAGGTTGGCGTTGTTTCGCCGGCGGTTTTGAGCGGCAACGCGCGGGTTCCAAGCTTTGGAGATTCAACCGAAATTAACCATCACGGCCTGCTAGCCCTTGGCAATCGCGTGACCCCAGCGAACGACAAATTAACCGTACGCAGGTCCCTGGTCTTGCACGGTCGGTCCCTTTGAACTCGACCCAATTCAGGCTCACATCAGGGGCGCTGCGATCACGTCCTCCTCGTCGGGGAGGGTCTGTCGCTCGGCTTCTCGCCTGACCCTTGCCCGCCGAATGAACTCCGCCAACAGCCTGTCCTGCCGTTCCAGCACCTCCGGTTCGAGCGCCAACTGGGCCATGTCGAGCAGGTCGTCGGGGTTATCCGAAAACAGCAGGACCGGGACCTCGGCAGCCACGGCCACCTTCCCGAACATGCGGTAGCCCTTGTAGGTCGCGGTGATCCGGTCGGGCTCGAACACCACCTTCTTGACCGTGCCCCGGATTTGCTGGGCCAATCGCGTCCGGAGGTCGGCACGCTCGTCGGGGCTGGCATCAGCAAGGCGGGCCCGCAGGTCCTGGATCAATGCCCGCCGGCGCTCGCCTGATGGCTCGTGGGCGCCCATGACGGCTTGGCGCTTCGTTTCGCTCAGCTCCGTCTCGGTGGCCTTGATCTCCGCGCTGATCTCGATGGCCCGCTCAAGATACCCGCTTACCCCGGCCTCCACCGCGCCGCGGATGTTGGCCAGGTTCGTGTTCAGCGCCTCTACCTTGGCCTCAAGGTCGGCAACGGTCAGCCTCCTTGCTGCCGGCTCCTCGTTGGCCTTGGCCAGCACCTTGTCGAGGTCGAGCCTCACGGTCGATCCGAGCATCTGGTTTTCGGCCCAATCGATCCGCCAGTTTCGAGTGTTATTGCAGGCCCCACGGCCCGCCTCGGCACATGTCAGGTAGGCAGCGCCCTTCGGAGGCACGCCCTTGTTGATCCGCTTCATCTTCCCGCCGCAGGAGCAAAAGGCCAAGCCGCGGAATAGGTTCGCTACACCCGTGGTCTCGTGCTTTCCCGCAGCACCAGTTCGGCTTGCCTTGGTGGCATTTGCCTGGATGAACTCGCCCTCGTCCACGGCGGCCGGGTAGTAGTCTCGGATCGGTGAGCCTACGGGATGGCGTTCCCCCTGCTCGTCCCGACGATACGATTGCATCTCGCCGAGGACGGCCCGATTCTGCAGCACCTTCTGGATGTAGGAGGCATGCCATGCTTTCCCGCCATCGAAGGTCGGAACCATGGCCTGGTTGAGCCTCGTTGCAATCCGACGCTTGCCGTAGCCTCTGAGAGTATCGGAAAAGATGCGACGGACGATGTCACGCCCCGAAGGTAGCCCGCCCTGACCGGGCTTGAACTCGATCCTGCGCGTCCCGTCTTCATCGACAACGCGGAGCCAGCCAGGCACCCGAGCCGTGATCACCTGAGTCGAGGCGTTGCCGCGCTTCTTCATCCAGGACTTCGCGAGCCGGATGGCCTTGGTCTTCGACTCCTCGTGGGCTCGCATCATGACCATGAGCGACCCGAACAGGGCGAAGGGCTCGGCCTCGATCCGCTCCCTGGAATAGACCTGCCGGTCGATCAGTGTGACGACGTTGATGCCCGCCTTCAGCAGCTTGTTGAACTCCTCCAGGACGTCGAGGGCGCTCTCGCGGCTGAAGCGGTCAAGGCTCTCGATGACCAGGTACGATCCCCGCGCGATCTGGCCCTCCTCGACGAGCTTCAGAAACTTGCCGAGTGCTCCCCGCGTCCGGTTGAGGCCCCTATAGGCACTGATGCCGAGGTCCGTGAGGCTCTCGTCAATGACGAGACCCTTCTCCGCAGCCCATTCCTGGGCAGCCTCCGTTTGCCGGCGGAGGCTGTCGCCCCGCATCTGCTCGGGGCGGGAGAACCGGATATAGCTGTAAGCCTTGGCTGCCATGATCCAGACCCTACGGGCCAGGCTCTAAAGAGGCAATGAAATGGGCCACAACCTCAAGAGGTTGTGGCCGCCGGCGGCCGCGATCTCCAGCGCGCGCTTGGCGCCCTCCTGGCCCTTGATGTCGCGGAGGTCCGGCAGGGGCGCCCCGGGAGCGGCGACCGCCGGCACCGGCCGGGCCATCACCTGCGTGCCCTTGAAGTGGTTGGCGAGCTGGATGAGCGAGCGCGGCGCCAGCACGTCGAGGTCGCCGCCGGCCCAGGCCGCCTCGGGCCCGGTTGCGGCCGGGCAGATCAGCCCGAGCCCGCGCGCGGCCGCCGCCATCGCCGCCGGCAGCACGCCGTTGACCGCGGTGATCGTGCCGTCGAGCGCCAGCTCGCCCAGCACGCAGTAGCCGGCGAGCGCGTCGGCCGGCAGCGCGCCGATCGCCGCCATCACGCCCAGCGCGATCGGCAGGTCGTAGTGCGAGCCCTCCTTGGGCAGATCCGCGGGGGCGAGGTTCACGGTGATGCGCTTGGCCGGCATCGCCAGCCCCGAGGCGATCAGCGCGCCGCGCACGCGCTCGCGCGATTCGCCCACCGCCTTGTCGGCGAGGCCGACCACGGTGAAGTTCACCGCGCCGGGGATGATCTGCACCTGGACGTCGACGGCACGCGCCTCGATGCCCTCGAAGGCGACGGTGGCGACGCGGGTGACCATGACGTGAGGAGCCTTCGGCTTACGGGAAAGTAAGCCTAGGCGGCGCCTATGAGCCTGACAACCTCAGGAACCGGCTCCTCGCGCGGCTGTTCTCCGCCGGTCGACAACCACGAAGGGAAACCGCCATGCGCCCGACCTCCACCGTCCTCGCCCTCGTCCTCGCCGCCGGCCTGTCCGGTGCGGCGCGGGCCGACGAGAAGCTGCCGCCGGACCAGCAGGCCAAGGTCGAGGCGATGCTGAAGCAGGAAGGCTTCACCCAGTGGAAGGAGATCGAGCTGGACGACGGCATGATCGAGGTCGACGATGCCGTCGACGGCTCCGGCAAGCAGTTCGACCTGAAGCTCGATCCGAAGACCCTCGCCATCGTCAAGCGCAAGGCCGAGTAGCTCAGGGACGATGCGGGCGCCGTGCGGCCCTGCCGACCGGCGCCCACCCTGCCAGGAGTCGAAATCCGACGCTTGGTACCTGTAGCCAAACCTCCGAGAAGATTGGCAACCGGACCCTGGCCGTTTGCCCCGAAGCGGACGTTTTGCCTTCAATCCAAGCCTGCCGTCGAGGTGTAGGCGAGGTTCGGGACTGGGCACGTCGCAGAGACCGAGGCGCTGAAGACCAAGAGCCAATGCATCTTTAACGTGTGTGTGCTGCTGTGTGAGCGTTCGGGGGAACTCGCTCGCAAACGGTACCTGAATGGCTCGGCAAAGCCGCACCCACGCGTACCGTGTCCCCTACTGGCAGCGCGCGCTGCAGACCTGGCAACGCTTCCATGCGGATCGCCGCGGTGCAGTCGCTCTGATCTTCGCGTTGACCAGCGTGGTCCTCCTTGGCTTGGTTGGCGGCGGCATCAATTACAGCCGCATAGCCTATCGCCGTAGCCAATTGCAGAGCGCCGTCGACAATGCCACGCTCGCGGCAGGTAATGCCCTGAAGCTCGCGCCATCGAATTCGACTGCGGTGGCCAGCATCGTTCAGCGGATCATCGTCGAAAATGCACCCTCCCCGCCTGATCGGCCCCTGACCGTGCAGGTGTCGGTCACCAGTGACAAGACCGGCGTCCCAGCCAGTGCGACCGACAATTTCAAACTCACCTTCGGAGCCTTCGTCGGCGTGAAGGTGGTGCCGATCACAGCCCGCTCGACCGCGACGGTCATGGGCAAGATGCGCCTGTGCCTGCTCACCCTCGATCCCGCTGCTACGGGTAGCCTGCATCTGGAGAAGAACGCGAACCTGTCGGCGACGTCTTGCTCCCTTTATGCCAACTCCAAAGATGCCAAGGCGATCCAGGGTGACGACAACGCCATCGCCAAGGCTGACAGGATCTGCAGCGTCGGTGGATCGAGCACAGCCCGCGCCAACTTCGCGCCGCCTGTGACCACGGGTTGCCCTGCGATCAACGATCCTTTGGCCAGCATCGTGACCGCACCGCCTCCCGGGGGCTGCGTGACGGTGAGTTCGGCGGCCGGCCCTGGCCCAGGAAAGGGACCGGGAGGACCAGCAGCCGGCAACGTTGCGGTGACGGCCAGCACGACGCTTGATCCCGGCACGTATTGCGGCGGCCTGCACATCACCGGAACGGCCAAGGTCACGCTCAACCCGGGCGTCTACATCATCAAGGACGGTCCGCTGATCGTGGATCAGCAAGCCAGCATGTCGGGTCAGAATGTCGGGTTCTATTTCATGGGCGACGCCGCTGGTCTGCGGTTCGATGCCAACACCACGATCAGCCTGTCGGCACCGGTGAGCGGCCCCCTGGCGGGCTTCCTGATGACAGAGCAGCCAAGCGTGTCCGCGCCGGTTCCACCACCACCGGGCCCGAAAGGCTCACCCCCGCCCCCGCCATCTCCCCCCTCGAAGCCGCTGCGCGAGTACCGTATCATCAGCAACAATGCCCGCACGATGCTGGGCACGATCTACCTGCCAGCCGGTCGGCTCATCATCGACGGCAGCGCGGCCGTGAGCGATCAGTCGGCCTACACGGTCATCGCCGTGCAGCTCCTCGACCTCTACGACGGTCCAACACTGTATCTGAACGCGAACTACGACGCGACGAGCGTGCCGGTGCCCAAGGGTGTCGGGCCCGTCAACGGCAAGGTCGTACTTACACAATAGAACACAGGCCGGCGGAGATCTATCCAACCCGACCGTAGGCCTTTGCCTCGTCGACAGTCGCAAGCGACCTTTCTGATGTTTGCAAAGGGTCGAATGCGGACCCTCGATGTGGGTATCACCCGTCAGGGTTCGACCATCAACGAACGCCCCCCCGGCGCTCGGCAAACGAAAACGCCGTCGCACGGATCACCTCGGCGGCCCGCTCGGCGCCGGCGCGGTCGACGTCGAGATGGGTCGTGACCCGGATCTGGCTGCCGATGGCGCGGATGCGGACGTCGTGCGCGAGGCAGGCTTCGGCGAAGTCCGAGGCGGTGACGCCGAGGCCGGCGACGCCGAAGCACAGGATGTTCGATTGCCCGGCCGTCGGGTCGAAATGCAGGCCGGGCACGTCGGCGATTGCCGCGTGGATCAGCCGGATATGCGCGTTGTCGGTCTTCAGCTGATCGACGTGGTGGTCGAGCGCGTAGAGGCCGGCGGCCGCGATCACGCCGGATTGGCGCATGGCGCCGCCGAGGCGGTACTTCCAGCGCCACGCCTCGACGACGAAGTCGCGGGAGCCGCACAGCACCGCGCCGACCGGGCAGCCGAGACCCTTGCTGAGGTCGAGCCAGACGCTGTCGAACCCCTCGGCGTAGTCCTTCGCCGGGATGCCGGTGGCGGCCACCGCATTGAGGAGACGGGCGCCGTCGATATGCGCCTTGAGGCCATGCGCGCGGGCGATGTCGCGGATCGCCCGCATGTCGGCCAGCTCCCAGACCGAGCCTCCGGAGAAGCTGGTGGTCTGCTCGATGGAGACGAGGGCGCTGCGCGGCGCGGTGCGCGCCGGCGGACGGATCGCGGCCCGGAACGCCTCGGGCGTGTAGACGCCTGCCGGCGTCGGGAGCGCCCTCACCGAGACACCGCCGATCGCGGCCGAGCCGGCGGCCTCCGTGTTATAGATGTGCGACTGGTCGTCGACCACGATCTCGTCGCCGGCTCGGGTCTGCACCAGGATCGAGACCAGGTTGCACATCGTGCCGGAGGGCATGAACACGCCGTCCTCCTGGCCGAGCAGCGCCGCGACCCGGTCGCAGAGCTCGCGCGTCGTCGGGTCGGAATCCGACTGCTCGTCGCCCACCACCGCGCGCGCCATCGCCTCCCGCATGCCCGGCGTCGGCCGCGTCTGGGTGTCGCTGTAGAGATCGATCGTCACGGGAAGGCTTGCCTCTGGGCGGGGTTGCGGCGCCATAGTGCCATGGCCGAGCGGGATCGCGAAGGCGATGCGCGCCATCTTTCCCTAAAAATGAATTTTGAATACATTTAGGAGAGGCGGCCGCGTTCGGTCGCACGGAGGGCCGAGCAGGTGGCGGTTGGAACGGCGCCCCAGGGTGCACGACAGGGCGCACGCGTCGCGGGGCGGAACGGAGCGGGTCTTGCGCGGCGTCTCGCCGAGGCGTTGCAGGGCGAGGCCCGGTTCGACGCCTTCACGCGCGGACGCTACGCGACGGATGCCTCGATCTACCAGATCATGCCGGCCGGCGTGGTGCTGCCGCGGAGCGCGGCCGACATCGCCGCGACCCTGACGATCGCCGCCGAGCACGGGGTGCCCGTGATCATGCGCGGCGGCGGCACCTCGCAGAACGGGCAGCCGATCGGCTCCGGGCTGGTCGTCGACTGCTCCCGCCACTTCAACGGCATCCGCGACTACGACGCCGAGGCCGGCACCGTCACCGTCGAGCCGGGGATGGTGCTGGAGCGCCTGAACACCCGCGTGAAGGCCGACGGCTGGTTCTTCCCGGTCGAGCCCTCGACGGCGACCCGCTGCACCATCGGCGGCATGGCCGGCAACAATTCCTGCGGCGCCCGCTCGCTGCGCTTCGGCAAGATGAGCGACAACGTGCTCGCCATGGAGGCGCTGTTCCACGATGCGGAGGCCTTCGGCTTCGGGCTGACCGGCAACGCGTCCGACGGCGTCACCGGCTCGGCCCGCGCGGAAGACCTCGCGCGCAAGATGATCGCGCTTGCCGAATCGGAGCGCCAGGAAATTCGAGACAAATACCCGAAGGTCCAGCGCCGGGTCGGCGGCTACAACCTCGATGCGCTGATCGAGGCGCGGCCGAACCTCGCCCACCTGCTGGTCGGCTCCGAGGGCACCCTGGCGGCGACCACCGCGGTGACGCTGAAGCTCTCGCGGCTGCCGGCGCACCGGGTGATGGGGGTGTGCCACTTCCCGTCGTTCCGCGCCGCGATGGAGACCACGCGGCACATCGTCGACCTCGACCCCGTGGCGGTGGAGCTCGTCGACAACAACGTGCTGGTGCTGGGCGCCGACATCCCGCTGTTTCGCGCGACGCTCGCCGACATCACCCGCGGCACGCCGAACTGCCTTCTGCTCGCGGAGTTCGCCGGCGAGGATCTCGCCGGGCTGAAGCGCGACCTGAAGCGCCTCGACGCCTGCATGGCCGACCACGGCTTCCCCGACGCGGTGGTCGAGATCCACGAGCCGTCGCGCCAGAAGTCCGTATGGGAGGTGCGCGAGGCCTGCCTCAACATCATGATGTCGATGAAGGGCGACGCGAAGCCGGTCTCGTTCATCGAGGATTGCGCGGTGCCGCTCGAGCACCTCGCCGACTACACCGACGCCGTCACCGACGTGTTCACCAAGCACGGCACGCGGGGCACCTGGTACGCCCACGCCTCGGTCGGCTGCCTGCACGTCCGCCCGATCCTCGACATGAAGCTGGGCGGCGACGTCGCCAAGATGCGCGCCATCGCGGAGGAGACCTCCGAGCTGGTGCGCCGCTACAAGGGCTCGTATTCCGGCGAGCACGGCGACGGCATCTCGCGCTCGGAATACATCGCGCCCCTGTTCGGGCCGCGCCTCGCCCGCGCCTTCGACACGGTGAAGGACGCGTTCGACCCGGAGAACCGCCTGAACCCGGGCAAGATCGTGCGCCCGCTCAGGATGGACGACCACACGCTGATGCGGTTCGCGCCGGACTACCGGGTGAGCGAGCCGCAGGCGACGGCGCTCGACTGGCCCGAGGCCGGCGGCTTCGGCGGCGCCGTCGAGATGTGCAACAACAACGGCACCTGCCGGAAACTCGCCGGCGGGGCGATGTGCCCGTCCTACCGCGTCACGCGCGAGGAGCAGCACCTGACCCGCGGCCGGGCGAACTCCCTGCGGCTGGCGATCTCGGGCCAGCTCGGCAAGGACGCGTTCACGTCGCCCGAGATGAAGCGCACGATGGACCTCTGCGTCTCGTGCAAGGCCTGCCGCCGCGAATGTCCGACCGGCGTCGACATGGCGCGGATGAAGGTCGAGTTCCTGCACCACTACCACGCCCGCCACGGCCTGCCGCTGAAGGACCGGCTGATCGGCGCGATGCCGCACTACGCCGGCATCGCCGCCCGGCTCGCGCCGCTGCTCAACCTGCGCGACCGGGTGCCGGCGCTGGCGCGGATCTCCGAGCAGGTCGCCGGCCTCTCCGCCCGGCGCTCGCTGCCGCGCTGGCGCAGGCCCTGGAAGGAGACCGGCGAGCCGGCCCATCCGCAGGACGTGGTGGGCGAGCACCGCGACGTGATCCTGTTCGGCGACACCTTCAACCGCGCCTTCGAGCGCGAGAACCTGGAGGCGGCCGAGCGGGTGCTCGTCGCCGCCGGCTATCGGCTGCACCGCGTCTTTCCCGCCAAGGGCAAACGCCCGCTCTGCTGCGGGCGGACGTGGCTCGCCTCGGGCCAGACCGACCGGGCGCGGGCCGAGGCGCGACGGACGCTCGACGCGCTCCTGCCCTTCGTCAGGGCCGGCGCCCGCGTCGTCGGCCTCGAACCGTCCTGCCTGCTCACCTTCCGCGACGAGTTCGTCGCCCTGCTGCCCGGGCCGGACGCGAACCTGCTGGCCAAGCAGAGCCTGCTGATCGAGGAGCTGCTCGCCGCCGACCTCAAGGCCGGCCTGATCGCGCCGGACTTCGCCGACCAGGGGGGCCGCGTCGCGCATCTGCACGGCCATTGCCACCAGAAGTCCTTCGGCGCGATGGGCGCGGTGGAGAGCGTGCTGCGCAGCGTGCCCGGGCTCGACGTGCGCCCGATCGAATCGAGCTGCTGCGGCATGGCCGGCGCCTTCGGCTACGGCGCCGAGACCATCGACACCTCGCTGGCGATGGCCGAGCTGTCGCTGTTTCCGGCCTTGCGCAAGGCCGGCCCCGGCGATCTCGTGGTCGCGGACGGCACCAGCTGCCGCCACCAGATCCACGACGGGCTCGGGTTGGAGGCAGAACATGTGATCAGGATCCTGGACCGAGCCCTGATGCCTCGACACTGATTTCGGAGGCGCCTAAACAGGGGCGCCTCCTGCTCGCCCGCGATTGCATCGAACGCATGAACAAGATCGATCCCGGCCTCGGCATCAATCGACGTTATCTTCACGACGAGGTGGCGGACCGGATCCGGGCGCTGATTCAATCCGGGGAGATGGAGCCCAAGGCGCGCGTCAACGAGGGCGAGCTCACCGAACGCTTCGGCATTTCGCGCACGCCGCTTCGCGAGGCGATCAAGATCCTGGCCACCGAAGGCCACCTCGAGCTGCTGCCCAATCGCGGGGCGCGGGTCGCCAGCATCTCCCAGGTGGAGATCGAGGAGATGATGGAGGTCATCGCCGGCCTCGAGGCGACGGCCGCCGACCTCGCCTGCCGCACCGTCACCGAGGACGAGATCGCCGCGATCCAGGCGGATCACGACGCGATGGTCGGGATGTGGAAGGCCTCCGACGAGGCCGGCTACTTCCGCCTCAACCGCCAGATCCACGAGGCGATCATGGCCGCGAGCCGCAACGCGACGCTGGCGGGGATCTATCGCAGCCTGTCGGGCCGCATCCAGCGCTCGCGCTACTCCGCGCACCAGACGCCCGAGCAGTGGACCCGGGCGATCGAGGAGCACGACCGCATGGTGCAGCTTCTGCGGGCCCGCGACGGCACCGCGCTCTCCCAGCTGATGCGCGAGCACATCCGCGGCAAGAAGCCGGTGATCGCCGCCAATTTCGGCGAGGCCTCCGCCGACCTGCCAGCGGACGCCGCCGACTGAGGCTTTAGTCGGCGTCCGTCATCTCGAACCAGAACGAGGCGCCCGGCAGGCCGGTGTCGTTCGGGTAGTGGAACGGGATGTCCGGGCCGCCGGCGGGCGCCGCGAACACCCGTTTCACCCGCTCGCCGAAGCCGGCATCCTGGCAGAGATAGGTGATCGGCGCCGTGACCTTGAACGGCGGCCGTCCGCACATCAGCATCGCGGCGAGCAGGTATTGCTCGTTGTAGAGCCGGTAGTTCCATGCGGTCGGGTAGTCGTCGGGGATGAAGATGTCGTGGATGTGCACGATCACGCCCGGGGCCAGCCGCGGCAGGATCTCGAAGAAGAACACCACCACGTCGGAGTTGGCGAAGGCCCGGTGCGACCCGTCGAAGAACAGCACGTCGCCGGCCTGCAGCGCGTCGAAGACCGCGAGGTCGCAGACCTCGAGCGGCTGGCGGATCACCCGGTCGCAGATCTGGTCGATGTGCCGGCGCGGGTTGGGATCGATCGAGGTCATCCGCGTCGGCAGCGACAGGGCCTCGACGGCGTAGCGGGCGAAGCAGGTCGAGGTGCCCGAACCGATCTCGACGTAGCGCGCCGGCCGTTTCCAGGCGAGGAAGGTGACGAGGGCCGCCGCATCGAGCGCCGTGAACCAGGTGTTGTTCCAGCACGGCGCGATCGGGTTGGCGATGTCGGGCGCGTGGGCGACCCCGTGGATCAGCGCCGCGTGGTCCTCCAGCGCCGACACGAAGCGCTCGTAATCCGGGCGGCCCTGGTCGAGCGCCGTTCGCAGGCGGCTGTGCGGAAGGGTCTGCGGCTGCCAGCGCGCCTGCGGGGCGACCGGATAGTAATCGTGGACGGTGTGGCTCCACCGGAACGGATCGGTGCTCGCCCGGAAGATGTCGAGACCCGCCTTCCGGCCCGCGGTCTTCACCAAGTGCTTGAGCATCGACGACTCCGACCCGCACGCCCCAGGACGAAGGATCGTACCATCAAAAACAATCTGTGGTTGAGTTGTTCTGCGTAGACGCCCGCTCCGATCGCAATCGCGGTAAATGCAATTCCCGCTGCCCGCCCGAGCCGGATGGTTCCGTCCGGTCGGTGGCTCAGGCGGCGTTGCCGAGGGAGCGCAGGCCGGCGACCAGGTCTGAGAAGCGGTCGCCCTGCACCACCACGTGCGTCCGCAGCCGTTCGGCGGCCGCCGCGTCGTCGCCGCCGACGATCGCCGCGACGATGCTGTCATGCTCCGCCAGCGACTGACCGAGCCGATGCCGCGTCCGAAGCTGCAGGCGGCGATAGGGCGCGAGCCGCCGGCTAAGCAGGCGCGCCTGCTCGGCGAGGAAGGCGTTGCCGCAGGCGCCGTAGACCACCGCGTGGAAGACGTGGTTCTCCGCGTAGTAGCCTTCGGTGTCGCCGGCCGCGGCGGCGGTCTCGCAGGCCGCGAGCGCCGCCTTCAGCGCAGCCTCGTGGTCCGGCGTCAGGCGCCGGGCCGCGAAGCGGCCGCAGGCCGCCTCCAGCTCGGCCATGGTCTCGAACATCGCCAGCAGGAGCTGCGGCTCCGGCGCGCTGACGATGGTGCCCTTGCGCGGCTTGGTCTCGACGAGCCCGGTGACCGCCAGTTGCAGCAGCGCCTCGCGGATCGGCGTCCGGGACACCCCGAACCGCTCGGCGAGAACCACCTCGTCGAGGCGCGCGCCGACGGCCAAGCGGCCGGCCACGATCTCGTCCTCGATGGTCTGCCGCAGGCGCTGTGCCTGGCTCATCGCCGAACCCCTCCCGGGCGCAACGTTTTCTCTCCGCTCATTATGCAGGGGCGTTGACAAAATATACAAGAGCCCCTTCAATGTATACCAAGCGTTGCATCCCGTATATTGTGCGGCGCAAAACAATACAGTCGCGATTGTGCGACGCGGGAGAAACATCATGATGCCGACCCGACGCGCCCTCCTCGCCGGCGGCCTCGCCGCGCCGGCCCTGCTGCGCTTCGGCCTCGGCGCGGCCCAGGCCGCGACCGTGCTGAAGCTCTCGCATCAGTTCCCGGGCGGCACCATTGACGAAGGCGACTTCCGCGACCGCATGTGCCGGAAGCTCGCGAAGGCCGTCGGCGAGCGCTCGAAGGGCGCGCTGGAGGTGCAGGTCTATCCCGGCTCGTCGCTGATGAAGACCAACGCCCAGTTCGGCGCGATGCGCAAAGGCGCGCTCGACATGTCGCTCTACCCGTCGCCCTACGCCGGCGGCGAGATCCCCGAGCTGAACATCGGTCTGATGCCGGGGCTGGTGACCTCCTACGCGCAGGGCGTCGCCTGGAAGGCGGCGCCGGTCGGCCGCAAGCTCACCGAGATCCTCGACGCCAAGGGCATCATCCTCGTCTCCTGGGTCTGGCAGGCGGGCGGCGTCGCCAGCCGCGAGCGCCCGCTCTACGCGCCGGCCGACGCCAAGGGCCTCAAGGTCCGCGGCGGCTCGCGCGAGATGGACCTGATGATGAAGCAGGCGGGGGCGGCCACCCTCTCGATCCCGTCGAGCGAATCCTACGCCGCGATGCAGACCGGCGCGTGCGACGCGGTCATCACCTCCTCCACCAGCCTGATCTCGTTCCGCCTCGATGAGCTGTCGAAGGCGCTCACCTCCGGCCGCGAGCGCTCGTACTGGTTCATGCTCGAGCCGATCATGATGTCGAAGTCGATCTTCAGCGGCCTGCCGAAGGACCAGCAGGACCTGATCATGACCGTCGGCGCCGAGCTCGAATCCTTCGGCCAGGACGGCGCCAAGGCCGACGACACCCATGTCGAGCAGGTCTTCGCGAAGGCCGGCGCCAAGGTGCAGAACCTCGACGAGAAGACCATGGGGCAGTGGCGCGACATCGCCCGCGACACGGCGTGGAAGGACTACGCCTCCAAGAACGCGCAGTGCGCCGAGCTCCTCAAGCTCGCGGAGCAGGTCGCATGAGCGCGAGGCAAGCGCAGTCCTGGCCATCCGGCCAACGGCCGGCAAGCGCGAATGCGCGCCGCGGCCGGTGCCGCGGAACGCTCCCGAGGCGTCGGCATCGGGAGCACACACGATGAGCCACGCCTTCGACGCGGCCTCGGCCGCCTCCGAGACGAAGGCGGTCGCCGAGCCCCGGATCCCCGGCGCGCTCGGCGTCATGGATCGCGCGATGAAGCGCCTGAACGGGGTGATCATGGTGCTCGGCGGGCTGGCGCTCGTCGGCGCCTGCCTCGTGCTGAGCTACAGCGTGGTGATCCGCTACGTCCTGCACGAGCCGACCGATTGGCAGGACGAGATGGCCGTGTTCCTGATCGTCGGCGCGACCTTCTTCTCGGCCGCCGCGGTCCAGGCCAAGCGCGGCCACGTGGCGATCGAGGCGCTGACCGGGTTCCTGTCGCCCAAGGTCAACCGCGCCCGCCTGCTCATGGCCGACGTGATCAGCTTCGTCTTCGTGGTGTTCTTCGCGTGGAAGAGCTGGACGCTGTTCCACGAGGCCTGGGTCGACGGGCAGGTCTCGCAATCGAGCTGGGGCCCGCCGCTCGCCATCCCCTACGCGCTGATGGCCGTCGGCATGAGCCTGCTCGGCATCCAGTTCGCCGTGCAGATCGTCCAGGCCCTGACCTACGGCCCGAACTCCGCCGGCTGGGTCGCGCCGAAGATCGGCGTCGGCGCCGACCTGAACAAGGACATGCACGGGCGGCCCGACGCGACGCCGCGCGGCACCGACCCGATGGGCGACACCGTCGACACCGCGAGGATCACCCGATGAGCACCGCCGCGATCGGCTTCCTCTATGCCGGAGCCACCCTCTCGGCGATGCTGGCCGGCATCCCCATCGCCTTCGCGCTCGGCTTCGTCGCGCTGGCGTTCATGTTCTTCTTCATGCCGTCGGCCTCGCTCGATACCGTGGCGCAGAACGTCTACGAGGAGATGGCCTCGATCACCCTGCTCTCGATCCCGCTCTTCATCCTGAAGGGCGCCGCGATCGGGCGCTCGAAGGCGGGGCAGGACCTGTACTCGGCGATGCATGCCTGGATGCACCGCATCCCCGGGGGGCTCGGCATCGCCAACGTCTTCGCCTGCGCGCTGTTCGCCGCCATGGCGGGGTCCTCGCCCGCGACCTGCTCGGCGATCGGCTCGGCCGGCATCCCGGAGATGCGCAAGCGCGGCTACTCGCCGGGCTTCGCCGCCGGCATCATCGCGGCCGGCGGCACGCTCGGCATCCTGCTGCCGCCGTCGATCACCATGATCCTCTACGCGGTGGCCGCCGAGCAGTCGCTCGGGCGCCTGTTCCTCGCCGGCATCGGGCCGGGGCTGCTGCTGGTGGGGCTGTTCGCGGCGTGGGCGATGTTCCGCTTCCGCGCCGAGTACGCCACCGCGAAGGCCGCCTACGAGCGGGGCGGCGTCCAGTCGCCGATCCTCGCCGAGGACACCTACAGCATGCGCCAGCGGTTCGAGACGCTGCCGCGGGTGCTGCCCTTCGTGGTGCTGCTCACCGGCGTGATGGTCGCGCTCTACGGCGGCTACGCGACGCCCTCCGAGACCGCGGGCCTCGGCGGCCTCCTGGCGCTCGGCCTGATCGCGGCGATCTACGGCGTCTGGCGCCCGCGGGACGTCAGCCCGATCCTCACCGCGACCCTGCGCGAATCGACCATGCTGATGCTGATCATCGGCATGTCGCTGCTCTACGCCTACGTGATGAGCTACCTGCACATCTCGCAGTCGGCCGCCGCCGCGATCGTGGCGATGCAGCTCTCGCCCTGGGTGCTGCTGGCGACGATCCTCGGGCTGGTGATCGGGCTCGGCTTCTTCCTGCCGCCAGTCTCGATCATCCTGATGACGGCGCCGATCATCCTGCCGCCGCTTAAGGCCGCGGGCTTCGACCTCGTCTGGTTCGGCGTGGTGATGACGATCACCATGGAGATGGGCCTGATCCACCCGCCGGTGGGGCTCAACATCTTCGTCATCAAGAACATCGCCCCCGACATCCCGCTCTCGGACATCATCTGGGGCACGCTCCCCTTCGTGGTGCTGATGGCGGTCGCGATCCTGATCCTGTGCCTCGTGCCGGGCATCGCCCTGTGGCTGCCGGACCTGCTGCTGCCGTCCACGCGGTAGCGCGGCCCTTCTCCCCTCTCCCCGCACGCGGGGAGAGGCCCGCAGGCACCTCGTCGTGCCTGCGGGAAGCGGAGGCGAAGCCGTAGCGAGGGTGAGGGGGTGGGGACGAACGAAGCTCCTTCGTCGAAGCCCCCTCACCTTCGGCTGCCGCCGCGCCGCGCCGACGACGAGGTCGTCGCGGCCCTCTCCCCGCAGGCGGAGCGAGGGGATGTGCGGCGAACGGGCGACCCAATGCGGATCGAGCGAGGTTCGATCGCCCGTGCGGGAAAGCGGATCAGCGCCCCTGCCAGTCCGGCGTGCGCTTGGCGAGGAACGCCTCCATGCCCTCGCGAAAGTCGCGGCTCATGTAGCAGCTGAGGATCAGGTCGTCGCCGGGCTGCGGCTCGCCCTCGGGGGCGGCGGCCTCCTCGGCGAGCCGGCGCAGGCCTTCCTTGGTGGCCTGCATCGTCAGCGGGGCGTGGCCGGTCAGGAGCGTCGCCAGCTCCGTCGCGCGCGCGGCCAGGGCGGCGGCATCGGCCACCACCTCGCCGACGAGGCCGATGGCGAGCGCCTCCTCGGCGCCGACGAGGCGGGCGGTGAAGATGATGTCCTTGACCCGCGCCGGGCCGATCAGGTCCGACAGGCGCTTGAGGTTGCCCTGCGACAGGCAGTTGCCGAGCGTGCGGGCGATCGGGAAGCCGAAGCGGGCGTCGCGCGTGGCGATGCGCAGGTCGCAGGCGGCGGCGATCGCCGCCCCGCCGCCGGTGCAGGCGCCCGCGATCGCCGCGATGGTCGGCACCCGCATCCGCTCCAGCGTGCCGAGCACCCGGTCCATGAAGCGCTCGTAGCCGAGCGCGTCCTCGGCGGTCTCGAAGCTGCGGAACTGGGCGATGTCGGTGCCGGCGGCGAATGCCTTCTCGCCGGCGCCGGTGATCACCAGCGCCTTGACCGAGGCGTCCTCCTGAATCCGCAGGCACTGCGTGACCAGGCCCTCGTACATCGCGAAGGTCAGCGCGTTGCGGGCGTGGGGCCGGTTGAGGACGATGCGGGCGATCGCGCCGTCCTGGGAGACCAGCAGCTCATCGGTCGGGGCGGCGTCGCTCATGGTGGAAAACCTCTCCAATCGTCACGCCGTCGTCTCGCCCACGACGCCCGCCGCGATCAAGCCGTCGATCGCCGCCGCGTCGTAGCCGGCCCCGCGCAGGATCGCGCGCGAGTGCTCGCCGAAGAGCGGTGCCGGGCCGTGGACCTTGCCCGGCGTCGCCGAAAACTTCACCGGCAGCCCGAGCGTCGTCATCGTCCCGGCGCGGGGATGATCGACCGGGACCACCATCTCGCGGGCCAGCGTGTGCGGGTCGCAGTGCATCTGGTTGACGTCGAGCACCGGCCCGGCCGGCACGCCGCCCGCCTCCAGGCGCGCGAGCCAGGCCTCGGAGGTGGCGCTGCGGAAGAACGGCGCCAGCGCCTCGGCGAGGGCGATCCGATGCTCCATGCGGCCGGCATTGAGGGCGAAGCGCGGGTCAGCGGCGAGTTCCGCGGCGCCGAGCACGTCGAGCAGGCGCAGCCAGTTGGTCTGGTTGGCCGCACCGATGGTGATCCAGCCGTCTTCGGTCTCGAACGCCTCGTAGGGGGCATTCAGCGGATGGGCCGAGCCCATCGGCCCCGGCGCGATCCCGGTCGCCATGGCGATCGCCGACTGCCAGTAGGTCAAGGTGATGCCGGCCTCGAACAGCGAGGTGTCGACCACCTGGCCGAGGCCGGTCTTGAGCCGGTGCGTGTAGGCGGCGAGCACCCCCATCGCCGCGAGGATGCCGGCGGTGATGTCGGTGACCGGCGGCCCGCACTTCATCGGCGGCTCGCCCGGCCCGGCGCCGGTGACGCTCATCAGCCCGCTCATCCCCTGCGCGACGAGATCGAACCCGGCGCGCTCGGCGTAGGGGCCGGAGCGGCCGAAGCCGGAGAGCGAGCAGTAGACCAGGGCGGGGTAGCGTTCGCGCAGGGCCTCGTAGCTCAAGCCCAGCTTCTCCATCGTGCCGGCGCGGTAGTTCTCGATCAGCACGTCGGCATCGGCGAGCAGGCGGTGCAGCACCGCCTTGCCGGCCTCGCTCTTAAGGTCGAGGGCGAGGCCGCGCTTGCCGCGGTTCATCATCATGTAGGCGGCGCTCTCGCCCTCGATCGCGGGCGGCACCGAGCGGCGGGTGTCGTCCCCGCCCGGGATCTTCTCGACCTTGATCACCTCGGCGCCCATGTCGCCAAGCATCAGGCCGCAGACCGGGCCCGCCATGATGTGGGCGAGCTCGACCACCTTGACGCCCGCGAGCGGGCCTTCGCGTCGGGTCTCCGTCATCGGCATCCTCTCAGCGTGCCGGATGGGTCGCCCCCGGCGGGACGAGACCGGCCTCGGCCGGCTCCACGAAGGGCCGCTCGGGATGCATGGTGAAGGCGGTGGCCGCGCCGAGCAGGCACAGGCCGATCGAGCCCGCGAACGGCAGCGTCCAGTCGCCGGTCGCGTCGACGATGAGCCCGAACACGATCGGCGAGACGATCGCCGCCACCGCCGACCCGGTGTTCATCAGCCCGCTCGCGGTGCCGGCGAACTTCGGCGCGATGTCCATCGGCACCGACCAGATCGGCCCGATCACCAGCTCGGCGAAGAAGAAGCCCGAGGACAGCAGCAGCGCGACGTAGGTGAGGTCGCGGGTGAAGAACACGCCGGTCAGGCTCGCTGCCGCGCCGAGAAAGCCGATCACGACGATCGAGAGGCGCGCGAGCTTGAGGTTGCCGGTCTTCTCGAAGATCCGGTCGGAGAGCACGCCGCCCAGCGTGTCGCCGACGACGCCGGCGAAGAACACGCCCGAGGCGAACAGCGCCGAGTTCTTCAGGTCGAGGCCGTAGCTCTGCTTAAAGAAGCTCGGCAGCCAGCCGAGGAACAGCCACAGGGTCCAGCCGTAGCAGAAATAGGTGATCGTGACGGGCAGGATGCGCCTGGTCAGCGCGCCCCACGGCACCGACTGCTTGGCGCCGACCTTGCGCGGGGGCGGCAGCTGGTCGAGCTCGGCTCGGGTGATCGACTTGTGGTCGGACGGGTCGTCGCGAAAGTACAGGTACCAGACCACGACCCAGACGAAGCTGATCGCGCCGAGGATGACGAAGCTCGAGCGCCAGCCGAAATGGTAGATCAGGAAGGCGACGATCGGCGGCGCGACCGCGTTGCCGAGCCGTGCGAAGGCGTGGGTGATGCCCTGCGCGAAGCCGCGCCGTCCGGGCGCGGTCCAGTTCTGCATGGCGCGGGTGGCGGTCGGGAAGGTCGCGCCCTCGCCGAAGCCCAGCAGCACGCGGGCGAGGAACAGGCTGACGAGGCCGCCGACGAACCCGGTGAGGATCGTCGCCGTGGCCCAGATCAGGCCGCAGACCAGCAGCGTGCGCCGCGCGCCGAACTTGTCGCCGACCGAGCCGCCGATCACCTGGAAGATCGCGTAGGGGTAGGCGAAGGCCGAGAGGATCAGGCCGAACTGGGTGTTCGACATGCCGAGATCCTTGATGATCACGGCGCCCGCGGTGGCGATGTTCACGCGGTCGAGATAGGTGATGAAGTACATTAGGCAGAGCAGGAACAGCACGCTGTTCGTGGCGCTCAGGCGCTTGATCATGGCGTCGATCCTCCGGCAGGATTTTTGTCGCAGCCGCCTTGTGGCGGTCCTCGCCGGCACCCTGGCCTCGCGACCGGATGCGACGTTTCGCATTACGTATTCAGTACGCTCGGCCGATGCTGGAGTGCAACCGTCGGTGACAAAGACCTGGTTTTTTCCGCAGGCGCAATCCACCGCGACGGCGGCCGATGGCGGCGTCGGGGTGGCTCGGGCAGCGCGAGTGAGGCGGGGGCGGGTCGATCGCACCCGTGGCGTGCCGAGCACGGCACCGGACTGCGCGTCCCTCGCGCCGGGCTGAGGCAGCGAACGCGACGGTCGCGTCTCGCCGTCCCCGCTCGCCCTTCTCGCCGTCGGCTGGGGGCGAAACGAAAAACGGGGGCCGAAGCCCCCGTGCTAATCCGTGACGATGGTGGAGGGTTCAGGCCGTGGCGGCGCGCATGCCGTCGTTCGCGGCCGGGGTGGCCGACGGATCGAGCACCTTGCCGCGCGGGCCGACCCAGGTGCCGACCCACTTGCGCTGCCACAGGAACAGGCAGCCGAGCACGATCCCGGCGAAGACGGCGTAGACGACGAAGCCGGTGGCGAAGGCGCCGGTATACTGCTTCGAGAAGCCCATGACGTTCGGCAGGATCGCGCCGCCGAGCGCCCCGATCTCGCCGATCATCGAGCCTGACACTGCGGTGTTGGTGGGGTAGCGCAGCGGCACGAGCTGGAACAGCGCACCGTTGCCGGCGCCGAGCGCGGCGAAGCAGAGCATGAACAGGATCGTGGTCGCGGCCAGCGACGGCGTCGCGGTCAGCGCCAGGAACGAGGCGATCGAGGCGAGCAGGACGACCGAGAGCACGGCGATGCCGCCGAGGCGGTCGGCGAAGTAGCCGCCGAGGATGCGGATGCCCGAGCCCATGAAGGCGGCGAGCATGGTGAGACGGCCGGCCTCGACCTTGGTCACCGCGAACTGCTCGTAGAAGAACGTCGGCAGGAAGTTCGACAGGCCGATGAAGCCGCCGAAGGTGATGACGTAGATCAGCGAGAAGGCCCAGCCGTCCTTGGTGAACAGGCACGAGATGTGGTCCTTGAAGGACTGGTGCTCGAGATCCGGGGGCTCCTTGGCGAGGACGATCATCACGATGAGCGGGATCGCCATGACGCAGCCGGCAAAGCCGTAGACCGCTTGCCAGCCGTAGGCCTGGGCGAGCGGCGGCGCGAACAGCACGGCGAGCACGGTGCCGGAATTTCCGGCGCCGGCGATGCCCATCGCGAGCCCCTTGTGCTCCGGCGGGAACCAGCCCGAGCCGAGCGACAGGGCTACGCCGAACGAGGCGCCGGCGATGCCGAGCAGCACGCCCATGGCGAGCACGTCGTTGTAGCTGGAGATGAAGAAGAACCCGTAGGCCATCGCCAGCATGATGACGCTCATCTCGGTGATGGCGGCGTTCTTCCGGCCGATGTACTGGGCGAGCACCCCGAGCGGGAAGCGCATGATCGCGCCGGCGAGGATCGGCAGCGAGATCATGAACCCGGTCTGGGCCGGGGAGAGCTTGTAGGTCTCGGTGATGAACGGCCCCATGGCGCCGTTGAGGACCCAGATCGCGAAGCAGAAGTCGAAGTAGAGGAAGGCGGCGAACAGCGTCGGGGGATGTCCCGACTTCATCACGGTCTTGAAGGAGGCCATCGTGGGTGCTCGTCTTGATCGGGCGGGCGCTCGGGCGCAGCCGCTCATGCCGGAGGAACCGGACTCACACCGTCCGCATTGCGAGGCTTCGTTGCCCAGCGTGCCGCGCATGGCGCAGCGCACCACCCCAAGCAGCAACCGTGCCAGACGCGGACGCGACGCCGGATGCCCCGGCCTGACGAACCGGCGCTCCGGAGGGTCGGACCTTCGGGGTGCAATGGGCCCGGCGACGGGACGGGATGCGGCCGTCCCGCGAGCACCCGGTGCCGGGTTTCAGGGCAACGATGCCTGGGCAGGATGCGATCGCCGGAATCCGCCCAATCCACGGGCATCCCGTGCGGGTGCATGGCCCACGGATCAACCGATCACGTCTCCGAGATCGGATGCCGGATCGCAGCCTCAATGGCAGGTGGTGATGGCCTTCACGATCCAGCCCTGCTCGGGCTGCCACAACTTGCGGCGGGCACGCGTGCAATCCGGCGGCGCGGTCCCCGCCGTCCAGGCGGCCTTCGGCTCGGACGCGTCCGGCTCGACGGTCTGGACCGGGCGCGGGCGCTCCGGACGCTTCGCGGCGTCCCGGGCGACGGCCGGGATCGCGACGACGCAGGCGAGCGCCAGGAGCGACGCCGCGAGGCGCGCGCGCAAGTTCGAAGCGGATGACACGGGTCGATGTCCGAAGATGGTGTGATCTGCGATACTGTTGGCGCCAAGAGGGGCGACAAATCAATCGCGTCTCCGCAACTTGTCCCCGCTCTGCCGGGAACGATCGGGCATGGTAAAGGGCGGGTGCCGACGGGCGCCCGGATGCTGCGATCCAGCTCTCGCCTCCCGTTCCGGCCACGCACCGGCTCTGCACTGCAGATCTCGCGACCCGGCAGATTCTCGATAGACGAGCGCGCGCTCGGCGCCGACCGTTGCAAGGAATCGACGGCACGCGATGAAACGGCGTCCGGGACGCTGCGGAGGATGACGCGACGGGCCGGGACTTGCTAAGCCTTGGATCGTCACCACCGGATCGCGGCCGCCGCTGCACGACCGCGTGACTCAAGGTTCCGTGCCGGCCCCGCGCCGACCCGGGGACCTCGGATCAAGGACGTTTCGAACCGCCATGTCGAATACCCTGCGAAGCCTTCTGCTCGTCGGCGCGATGACCAGCCTCGCGAGCCTGTCCGCGACCGCGCCCGGTCACGCCCAGGGACGGGGCACCCTCGCCTCGAGCGCCATCGACGGCGTCGGCGACGACGACCGCCTGTTCCAGGACCAGACCGGCGCGCTCTACCGCCTCCGCGCCGGCCGCTACGAGCCCTATGCCGGCCGCGTCGAGTTCGGCCGCGCCGTTCCCGATCGCGCCGCGACGTCCGAGCGCCGCCTCGCCCCCGAGCGCCAGCAGCTCGCCGAGCGCCCGCCCGAGACGCTGTCCGAGAGCCCGGCCGACGCGCCCGCCGCGCCGCTCACCGTCGGGCCGAAGCCCGGCGCCAACCAGCTCTCCCCGGCCATGGCCGCCGCGATCAACCGGCCGATCGACAACGGCCCGATCAGCTACGACAAGGCCTATGCCGCGATCGCCGACGATGCGTTCCCGGTGGCGGCGTTCAACTGGAAGAAGACCAACCCGGCGTTCCTGCGCCAGGAGATCGCCTATACCGGGCCCTACGAGCCCGGCACGATCATCGTCGACCCGCGGGCGCACCAGCTCACCCTCGTCCAGGCCGACGGCCGGGCGCGGCGCTACGGCGTCGGCGTGGGCAAGCAGGGCTTCTCGTGGTCGGGCACCGCCACGGTGAACCTGAAGCAGGCCTGGCCCGACTGGTACCCGCCCAAGGAGATGATCGCCCGGACGCCGCACCTCGCCCGCGAGGTCGACACGCTGCCGAGCGGCGTCGGCGTCCCCGGCGGCAACCGCAACCCGCTCGGCGCCCGGGCCATGTACCTGTGGCAGGGCAACAAGGACACGCTGTTCCGCATCCACGGCACCCTCGACCCGAACTCGATCGGCAAGAGCGTCTCGTCGGGCTGCATCCGCATGATCAATCAGGATGCGATCGACCTGTTCAGCCGCGTCAACGTCGGCACCAAGGTCGTCGTCCTGAACTGATCGGGTAAACGACCGCGCCGTCCGCAGGGGAAGCCTCCGCGGACGGCGTTCGCGCATGCTCAGTCGACGTTGCGCTCCGTGCGGCGGTGCTCGCCGAGGATGCGCCGCACCGTGCCCGTGGCCGAGCGATAGACCACGGTCTCGGTCTCGATCACGCCGGGCCTGAAGCGCACGCCGCGCAGCAGCGCGCCGTCGGTGACGCCGGTCGCCGCCACGATGACGTCGCCCCGGGCGAGGTCGGTGAGCTCGTATTTCCGGTTCGGGTCGCCGATGCCCATGTCCTGCGCCCGCCGGCGCTTCTCGGGCGTGTCGAGGATCAGCCGGCCCTGCATCTGGCCGCCGATGCAGCGCAGCGCGCCGGCCGCGATCACGCCCTCGGGCGCCGCGCCGGTCCCGAGATAGATGTCGACGCCGGTCTCGTGGGGCGAGTTGGTGAAGATGATGCCGGCGATGTCGCCGTCCGAGATCAGGCGGACCCCGGCGCCCGCCGCGCGGATCGCGGCGACGAGGTCGGCGTGGCGCGGCCGGTCGAGGACGATCGCCATGATCTGCGAGGCCGGCACGCTCTTGGCGCGGGCGAGCGCAGCGATGTTGTCGGCGGGGCTGGCGTCGAGGTCGACGATCCCCGGCGGATAGCCCGGGCCGATCGCGATCTTCTGCATGTAGACGTCGGGGGCGGCGAGGAGCGAGCCGCGCTCGGCCATCGCCATGATCGCGATGGCGCCCGGCATGTCCTTGGCGCACAGGGTCGTACCCTCCAGCGGATCGACCGCGAGGTCGACGCGCGGCCCGCCGCCGCTGCCGAGGCGCTCGCCGATGAACAGCATCGGCGCCTGGTCGCGCTCGCCCTCGCCGATCACCACGGTGCCGTCGATCGGCAGCGCGTTGAGCTCGGCCCGCATCGCGTCGACGGCGGCCTGGTCGGCGGCCTTCTCGTTGCCCTGCCCGCGCAGGGCGGCCGCGGCGATGGCCGCGCGTTCGGTCACGCGCGCGAGTTCGAGGGTGAGCGTGCGCGCGACGACGCTCCGCGAGCCCTGCATGAGCGCCTCGTCCATCGTTTCCCAAGCCCTTCCCGCGGCCCGAACGTTTTCGGTGCCCTGCTCCTACAGCTTAGCGCAGGCAGGATGCACGAAAATAACTCAGGTTTCCGAATTTCCAGCGAAGAGGAACGATAGTGCCTATTCTTCAGGTGCCGAGGAGGCTTATTCCCGCTCGATTCGGATGAGCTGCGGCGCCTCGGCCAGCAGCCCGTCGGCCGCGATGGCGTCGAGCGCCGCGCGGATGTTGCCCTCCGTCGCGGCGTAGGTGATCAGCACCAGCGGCACCGGCTGCCCGGAGCGCCCGTGCGGATCGCTCTCCGCCGTCTCCCCGGTGCGGCGCTGCAGGATGCTCTCCAGGGAGATCTCGCGCTCGGCCATGCGGGTGGCCACGCCCGCCGCGACGCCGGGCCGGTTGTGGACCGTGAGGCGGATGTAATAGCCGCCCTCGTGGCGCTGCATCTCGACCCGCTCGGCGGGGCGCAGCTGCGCGGTCGGGCAGCCGAAGGTCGGGCGGGTCAGGCCGGCGGCGAGGTCGGCGATGTCGGCGACGACCGCCGACGCCGTGGCCTCGCCGCCGGCGCCCGGGCCGATCAGGGTCAGCTCGCCGACGGCGTCCGCGTCGATCGTCACCGCGTTCGTCACGCCCATCACCTGGGCGATGCTGGAGGATTTCGGCACCATGGTCGGGTGCACGCGCTGCTCGATCCCGGCCTCCGTCGCCTGCGCGACGCCGAGCAGCTTGATCCGGTAGCCGAGCTCCTCGGCCATCAGCAGGTCCAGCGGCTTCACGCCGGAGATGCCCTCGACCGAGACGCCCTCGGCGTCGATCGCGGTGCCGAAGGCGAGGCTCGTCAGGATCGCGAGCTTGTGGGCGGTGTCGAAGCCCTCGACGTCGAAGGTCGGGTCGGCTTCGGCGTAGCCCAGCGCCTGCGCGTCCTTGAGGCAGGCCTCGAAGGTCAGGCCCTCGCGCTCCATCCGGGTGAGGATGTAGTTGCAGGTGCCGTTCATGATCCCGTAGACGCGGCTCACCGCGTTGCCGGCCAGCCCCTCGCGCAGCGCCTTGATCACCGGGATGCCGCCGGCGACCGCCGCCTCGTAGGCCAGGGCCACGCCCGCGGTCTCGGCGGACGTCGCCAGCGCCGCGCCGTGCAGGGCGAGCAGCGCCTTGTTCGCGGTGACGACCGGCTTGCCGGCGGCGAGCGCCGCCTCGACGACCGCCTTGGCCGGCCCTTCCGAACCGCCGATCAGCTCGACCACGCAGTCGACCTCGGCCGAGCGCGCCATCTCCACCGGGTCGTCGAACCAGTGCAGCCCGGCGCCGTCGAACCCGCGGTCGCGCGTCCGGTCGCGGGAGGAGACCGCGACGACGCGGATGTCGCGGCCGGTGGCGGCGGCGAGCGCCGACGAGCGGCGCGCGATCATGCGGACGACGGCGGCACCGACCGTGCCGAGACCGGCGACACCGAGGCGGAAGCTCTGGGACATGCTGGTTTTCGTAGCCTTCTGCCCTGCGCCGTCGGCGGCCTGTCGGCCAGCGCGGACGGGCGCGGGGTACGCCGCGCGCCCCATCGGCTGCGGCGGCGTCCTTCTGCCTCGATTTGCCGGGAGGCGCAAGAAATCGGCCGGTCGCGCGGTCGTCTCCGGGCGCCCCCCGTCACCGGCGGCGCGACGCCGCCCGATGCCGCACGGCGGCGACGACCAGGCCGCAGAGGATGCCGGCATTCAGCAGGTGCCAGAGGAAGTGGGTGCCGACGGGCACGCGCGCAGACGCTGCGGTCCATGGTGCGCAGGGCGAGCGAGACGCCGAACAGGAGCGCCAGCGCAACGAGCCGCTCGCCGGTCGGCGACGGGTCGCCGAGCCATCGCAGCCCGAGCGCGACGCCGAGGAGCGCCAGCACGGCCGGCAGGTAGTCGACCGAGCCGTTGGTGAGGGCCTCGACCGAGCGCCCGGCGGCGGCATCGAGGGCGGGGACGAGCCCGAAGCCGAAGCCCGCGAACGCCAGGGTCGCCGCCGCCGCCGCTACGAGCCCGAATCGCAGGAACCGCACCATCGCCAGGAAGAAGTAGGCGTGGATGAACACGGCGATCGGCACCACGTCGGCGAGCATCGCCCAGCGCACGGCGAGGGTGTGGAACAGGAAGGATCCGACGCCGACGATTGCCGTCAGGAGCGCGAGAGCGGCGGCGGGCCGATCGTCCACCGTGCGGGCACGCCGGAACGCGACGGTGCCGGCGACGAGGAAGGCGGCGTTGGAGACGGCGTTGACCGGCTCGGCCCAGAACGCTGGGCTCCCGCGCTCGCAATAGCCGGCGATCGGCTCGAACCAGTCCACCGGCGACCTCGTTGCGGGACGGACGACGATGCGTCCGGCCTTCCGCTTGTCAGGGCGGTGCGAAGGCCCGATGACGGGCTCCGCTCTCCAGGACGCCAGCGATGCGCATCACCACGTGGAACGTCAATTCGATCAAGCAGCGGGTCGGGCACCTGCTCGCCTTCCTCGACGAGGCCAAGCCGGACGTGGTCTGCCTGCAGGAGCTGAAGTGCCAGGAGGAGGCGTTTCCGCGCGCCGAGATCGAGGCTGCGGGCTACGCCGTCGAGGCCGTGGGCCAGAAGGCCTATAACGGGGTCGCGCTGCTGGTGCGCGCGCCGCTGACCTACGATCCGGAGACCGTTCTGCGCGCGCTTCCGGGCGACGCCGAGGACGAGCAGTCCCGCTACGTCGAGGCGCTAGTCGCCGGGGACGGCGTCGCGCCGGTTCGGGTGGCCTCGATCTACCTGCCGAACGGCAACCCGGTGGCGAGCCCGAAATACCCCTACAAGCTCGCCTTCCTCGAGCGCCTGCGCCTGCATGCCCGCGCGCGGATGCGCGAGGAGACCGCCCTGGTGCTGGCCGGCGACTACAACGTCATTCCCGAGCCGGAGGATGCGGCCGAGCCCGCGGCCTGGGCCGACGACGCGCTCTACCTGCCCACGACGCGCGCGGCGTTCCGGTCGCTCCTCGCCGAGGGGCTGACCGACGCGGTCCGCGCCTGCGACCCGCGCCCCGGCCTCTACAGCTTCTGGGACTACCAGGCTGCCGCCTGGTCGCGAAACTTCGGCATCCGCATCGACCACCTGCTGCTCTCGCCCCAGGCCGCCGACCGCCTGGTCGCGGCCTCGGTGCAGAAGCACCTGCGCGGATTGGAGAAACCATCGGACCACGTGCCCGTGACGGTGGAGCTGACGTGAAGGCCGGATCGGCCCGGCGTCCGATATCGTAACCCTTCCGCGCTACGCCCCACGGATTCGATGGCGACATAATCCCCGCCGCCGCAACGAACTTATGCGGTCAAGGTTGTCCCCGGTCGATCGGAGTCGCAGGCAGCCATGGAACGACCGAACCCCATCCACGGCGAGGACGCGTCCGCCGGCGCCGAGACCGGCCAGGACCACGCGGCCGCGGACGAGGCCGCCGAAGCCGGCGTCCTGGAGCCGCTAGCCGACTACCCGCACATCGATCTCCGCGCCGGCGGCGAGCCCTGGGACAAGCGCCGCGCCGCCGGCAAGCGCCTGCGCGAGGTGGTGGACCACGCAGCTCACGCCGCCCTCGACCTGCCCGCCGACCGGCCCGATCCGGTCGACCTGATCGCGGGCGCCCACGAGGGGCGGCAGCCCGAGCTGGTGCCGCTGCGCGTCGCCCGCATGGCGAGCTCGCCCTTCGCCTTCCTGCGCGGGGCGGCCCACGTCATGGCCTGGGATCTCGCGCACAGCCCGCGCAGCGAGATCATGGTGGTGATGAACGGAGACGCGCACATCTCGAATTTCGGCCTGTTCGGGACGCCGCAGGGCGACGTCGTGCTTGATCTCAACGATTTCGACGAGGTCACGATCGGCCCCTGGGAGTGGGACCTGAAGCGCCTCGTCGCCAGCATCGAGGTCGCGGCCCGCGAGGACGGGGTGCCCGCCGACCAGCGCCGGCAGGCGGTGATGGCCGCCGTCGGCGGCTACCAGCACACGATGCTGGACCTCGCGCCGCAGGGGTCCCTCGACGTCTGGCAGCAGGCCACCCGCGCCGACGAGCTCGATTTCTCCGGCGTCCGCATCGACGAGGCGTCCCAGGCCGTCGTTCGCAAGGCGGTGGAGAAGGCGCGCAAGAAGAACAACCAGAGCCTGCTCGCCCGCGTCGGCGAGCGCCGCGTCGACGGAGGCTGGCGCTTCCGCGAGGACGCGCCGATCCTCACGCGCGTCGACGACGACACCCGCGAGTCGGTGATCACCGGGCTCGAGCACTACGCCGAGACGCTGCCGCGCGAGCGCCGGTTCATGCTGAGCCGCTACCACGTGGTCGACGTCGCCCACCGCGTCGTCGGGGTCGGCAGCGTCGGGACCCGCGCCTACGTGGCGCTGCTCTGCGGCAACTCGGACCAGGACGTGCTCTTCCTGCAGGTGAAGGAGGCGGTGCGTCCGGCCCACGCCCCCTACCTGCCCGGCATGCCGGAGCCCTATGCCAGCCACGAGGGCGAGCGGGTGATCTACGGGCAGCGCCTGCTCCAGGGCGTCGGCGACCCGCTGCTCGGCTGGACCACGATCGCCGACCGCCCGTTCTACGTGCGGCAGATGAAGAACATGAAGGGCGAGATCCCAGTCTCTCGCATGACAGGTCGATCTCTTATGTACTTTTCCCACGCCTATGGCGCCCTGTTGGCCAAGGCCCATGCACGAACAGGGGATGCCTCAGCAATTGCAGGCTACTGCGGCCACGATGGCCGCGCCGACTTAAGGGAGGCTGTAGCTGATTGGTCTGCCGCCTACGGCGATCGAAACGCTGAGGACTTCAGATTTTTTCAAGACGCCATCGCATCGGGACGGCTTGAAGCGGCGGCCGATCCACATCTTTGACGTATCATGTGCGTGGTTGTGCGCGCTGCACGGAAGAGAGCGCAACCTGGTTAGGTAAGAACCCGTTTGCGGTGATGCTGTGGCAGACTTAACGGGCAAAAGGCTGGTAGAAGTATGTGTGCGGCGCTCAGCGTGATTTGCATTGGATGGCAGCTCTCATAGACACCGTATTGTGAGCGCCCGAACCTGCGACCTGCAAGGTGGGCTTCGATGCCCAGGTTTGGCAGCAGCCACTGTGCGGCACGCTCATCGGTTTGGATCAAAACGTGGGATCGTATCGTTCAATCCATAATCTGCTATGGTGGAATTGGGAGGAACGCATGAACGCAGCACCGGACGGTTCAGTCATCCAGCGTGAGGCACCGCGTCCCGACCTTCTCGCCTTCGAGATCAAGGACAAGATCACCAAGCCCGACATCGAGTGGATGTCCTCCGTGACCGATGCAGCCATGCAGGCGCACGGGAAGATCGACATGCTCATCAT